>JANNGJ010000175.1:0-28970 GCA_031403815.1 Burkholderiales bacterium
CTCCTCAGCGCCACACAGGCGCGCTGGCGCCTGCCCGGGCGCGCCTTTGCCGAGACAATGGTGGTGTGCGGCCGAGAACCAACCCGGGTGGGCTTCGCGGCTGGTGGTGTGCGGCGGCGGCGGCTCACTGTGGAGCGGTGAGCAGCACAGGCCTGAGGTCGGCGCGCGCAGCGCGCTTCGTGCACTGACTCGCCGAAACTGTTTGACCACAGCGAGCGCAGCGAGCGACGGGAGTTTTTCGGCGCGACCTCAGGCCGAGCAGCGCAACGCAGTCGCAGCGAAGCGAAGACCGCTCCAGTGTGAGACGCCGCCGCACACCGCCAGCCGCGACGCGACGCGACGCGCAGGACGACAACGCAACGGGACAGCAAACGTCAACAACGGGCCGGTGGCGGATCACCGTTGATGCCCGTTTGATCGCAAACTCGCTTCAGTCGCCGAGCAACTCGCCCACTGCCTTGAGATCATCGACGCGGTCGCACACCGCCTTGATGGCCATCAGGATCGGCACGCCCAGGAACAGCCCCCACAGCCCCCACAGCCAGCCCCAGGCCAGCACGCCGACGAAGACGGCAACCGGGTTCATGCGGCTGGCGCGGCCGGTGAGCCAGGGCGTGAGGATATAGCCCTCGATGCTGTTGATGAGCAGGGTGGCGCCGGCAATCAGCATCGCCATCTCGAAGCTGCCGAACTGCACGAAGCCGAGCACGGCCGAGGCCCCGGTGATGACAATGCTGCCGAAGTAGGGAATGAAGTTGAGCACGAAGCTGGCCACGCCCCACACGCCAGGATGTTCGACCCCGATCCACAGAAAAGCCAGCCAGGTGGACACGCCGACGAGGGCGCTGGTGAACACCTGCACCATCAAGTAGCGCTGGATCTGCAGGTCGATCTCGTCCAGCGCCTGCAGCGTGAGCCGCTTCTGGCCGAAGGTGGGCCCGGCGATCTTGACCATCTTGCGCCGGAAAGTGTCGCCCGACACCAGCAGGAAGAAGGTGATGAACAGCACCACCAGGGTCTGGCCCACGGCGCCCATCAGGCCCAGCGTGCCGCTCCACAGGTAGTCTTTGACATTGAACCGGGGCGACTCGATCTGCACCTTGGTGACGCTGCGACTGGGTGCTGCGCCCGCCCCTTCTTCGGCCGCGCGCTCCAGCTCGGTGGCCGCCTTCTGCACTTTGTCGATGGTGCCGCCCGGCCCCTGGTTGCGCTGGCTAGCGATGCCGCGGCGCAGCTTCTGCGCCACGTCGGGCAGGGCCTCGACCATCGCCGCCGCATCGTCGCTGAGCGACCAGGCGATGGTGCCGACGCCGCCGACGATGCCCACCATCAAGAGCGCCGCGGCCAGCGCGCGCGGCAGGTGCAGGCGCACCATGCGGTCGACCAGCGGCGTCAAGGCGTAGCTGAACATCAGCCCGAGTAACAGCGGCACAAACACCGCGGCGGCCCAGTGCAGCACAAACACACTCGCCAGCACCGCCAGCAACGCCAGCGAAACGCTGCGCACGTCCACTGGAGCCGTGAGCACGGCACGCGGCTCGTCGGGTGCGGGCGCCAGCAGAGCCTCGTCGACCGGCACCTCGGCGTCGAGCGCTGCCTGCGTCACGGCCTCATTGCTCTGCGCAGCGTCAGGCGGCGCGCTCATCGAAACGGCCGAGCGCCGGGCGACGCATGGGCACGCGTCAGGGGAACTGCTCGGCGTAGGCCCGGGAGTCGCTGGCGTAGCAGTCGCAGGCTGCCCCCTCGAGGCCAGCGCGGTCGAGCACGTGCATCTCGCCCCGGTGGTACTCGATCAGGCCGCTGCGCTGCAAGGCGCTCGCCGCCGCGGTGACACCCACTCTGCGCACACCCAACATGTAGGCCAGGAATTCGTGGGTGACGTGGAAGCGCTCGGTGTGCGCCCGGTCCTGGCTCATCAACAGCCAACGCGCCAGGCGCGGCCCGATCTCGTGAAAGCGCAGGCAGGCGGCCGAGCCCGTCAACTGCGCCATCAGCACGTACACGTAGCGGTGGATCACGCGTTGCAACGCCGGGCTGCGCGCCAGTTCGGCGCGAAACGCCGCGGCCGTGATGCGCCAGGCCGTGCCGGCGCCTTGCACCAGCGCATGCAGCGGCACGGTGGCCACACCCAGCGCCAGGTGTGCGCCGAGCATGCCTTCGCTGCCGACCATACCCACTTCCAGGGCCGGCTTGCCGTCGATGGGCGCCACCATCGAGATGAAGCTGTCGACAGGGAACCAGACATGCCGCGTTGGCTTGCCGGGCTCGCACAGCACTTCGCCCAGCGTCAGTTGAACTGGCTCGCAAACGCCGAGCAGACTGGCGCGGTCTTTGCGCGGCAGGCGCTCGATCAACTGATTCTGGGCGTTGGCCATATCGACTCATGGTTATCGGGCCCACCCCTCGAACAAGCCGGGCAGCCCAGCGCGGACGGCCGTGACATGCCGCGTTCCTCGTCTCGCCCACTCTGGAGCCTGGCGGCCCGCTTGTCGGTCTGGCAACGAACATAGGAACGAAAGAAAACGCGCCTACGCGGCCAGCGGCAGCGGCAACAGGCGCTGGTATTCTTTCTTCGCCACCGCGTAGCACTCACAGGTGTGCTGCTCCAGGCGCAGGCGGTCGAGCACCTCGATGTGCCCACGGCGGTAGCGGATGAGGCCGTGCTCTTGCAACTTCTGTGCCGCGGCCGTGACGCCTTCGCGGCGCACGCCCAGCAGATTGGCCACCGCTTCCTGGGTCATCGCCAATTCGTCAGACTGGGCACGGTCCAGGCCCATCAGCAGGCGCCGGCTGACTTGCTGGGCGATGGTGTGGTGACGGTTGCAGGCAGCCGTCTGCGCTGTCTGCACGATCAACGACTGGGTGTACCGCAGCAGCAGGTCCAGCACCGCGCCGCCGCGTTCCACCGCGGCGTGCACCCGTGCCGCACTCAAGCGCCAGCCGTGGCCGCTGCTCTGCACCAGGGCGCGGCCGGTCATGGCATCACCGCCCATGAACAGCGAGATACCGACCACGCCTTCGTTGCCAACCACCGCAAACTCGGCCGAGGCGCCATCGCGTGTCATGGTCGACAACGAGACCACCGCCGTGGTGGGGAACACCACCGAGGCCGGTGTGGCGCCTGATTCGAACAACACTTGGCCATAAGCCAGCGTCACGGGTTCGAGGTGGGGCTGCCAGCGCGCCCAATCGGCGTCTGGCAGGGCGGCGAGCAATTGGTTGTGTCGAGAGTCCATGCCGCATGATCCCGAGATGCGGCGGCGTCGCACATCGGTTGGCGCCGGTACTTCTTGTCAGCGGAATCCTACGGGAATGTGCGGTTTCGAACAGACAAGTCAGGCCCGGGGCGGGCCGCTCTGCCGCTTCGGGCTACGTTGCCAGCCTGTCGGGCAGCAGCCGGTCGTACTCGGTCCTGACCACGGCGTAGCACTCGCAAGTGCGCTTCTCCAGGCCGGGCCGGTCGAGCACCGTGATGCGGCCGCGGCCGTAGCGGATCAGGCCGGCTTCCTGCAACTTGAGCGCAGCTTCGGTGACGCCCTCGCGGCGCACGCCCAGCATGTTGGCGATCAGCTCCTGGGTCATCGCCAGCTCGCTGCCGTGCAGCCGGTCCAGGCTCAGCAGCAGCCAGCGGCAAAGTTGCTGGTCGAGCGAGTGGTGGCGATTGCACACCGCGGTTTGCGCCATCTGTGTGATGAGCGCCTGGGTGTAGCGCAGCAGCAGGCGCAGCACCGGCGCGCGCTTGAACTCGATTTTGATTGCCGCAGCGGGCAGGCGCCAGGCCTGGCCCGCGCTTTGCACCACCCCGCGGCTGGGGGTGGACTCACCGCCCATGAACAGCGAGATGCCGACGACGCCCTCGAAGCCGACGACGGCGATTTCAGCCGCGGCGCCGTTCTCCATCACGTACAGCAGGGAGACGATGGACGAGGTGGGGAAGTAAACATGCGAGAGCGTGCCGCCCGCTTCGTACAACACCTCGCCCAGCGACAGCGTGACCGATTCGAGCTGCGGCAGCCAACGATGCAGGTCGGACCCGGGCAGCGCGGCGAGCAGGTGGTTGGTTCGCGGGTCCAGGGTGGGGGTCAACGGCGCGCTCCTCAGAGGGGGGTTGTCCCCCCGCGTCGAGTGCGAGTTTCAGCCTGACGCGCGGGCCGGTCTGTGCGCTATCGAACAGTTGTACGCTGACGCCTATCGGCCGCAGGGGCCCGAAGCGCAGGCGCGAGCACGGAGCGCCCGCCTACGCGATCAAGCCGTGCTTGACCGCGTAGTAGGTCAAGTCGCTGTTGCCGGACAGCTGCAGCTTTGCCAGCACCCGGGTTCGGTAGGTGCTCACCGTCTTTGCGCTCAGGAACATGCCCTCGGCCATGCGGCCGATCGTCTCGCCGCTGGCCAGGCGCAGGAAGACTTGAAGCTCGCGGTCCGACAGCGACTCGTGGGCCGGGCGGTCTCCCAGGTTCGCCACGCCGTCGGCCAACACTTCGGCCAGAGCGGCGCTGATGTAGCGCCGTCCTTGCGCCACGGTGCGGATGGCCTTGACCACCTCCTCCGGATCGCTGTCCTTGTTGAGGTAGCCCGCGGCGCCCTGGCGCAGCAGGGTCGTGGCGTAGCTGCTCTCGGCAAAGCTGCTGATCATGAGGACCGGCAGCGCGGGGAACCGGGCCTTGATGTCCACCAGCGCGTCGACCCCACTCTGGCCTGGCATCGCGATATCCATCAGCATGACGTCGGCGTCGCCCTGGCGCGCCAGTTCAAGCGCCTCACGGCCATTGCTGGCCTCACCCGTGACACGGAAGTCGCCGATGTCAGACAAGAACTGCCTCAGCCCGGTGCGCACGATGGCGTGGTCGTCAACAATTGCAATGCGGATCATGGGTCACTCAATCCAGGGTTTGGGCACCCAGGGCAGCGTGATCGGAACCGGGCCACAGGTCTGTCGGCATCGGCAGCTTCGCGGTGTAGGACGTCGCCGACGCGCGGCGAGCATCGCCCTGTGCCGGCGCCCGCGGCGGCTCAGGGCGCTAGCGTCGGCGGCGCAGCGCCGGCCGCACCGGCGTCGCCCGGCTCGGCTTCACGCGGCAGCGCGCGCAGGCGCGCCTTTACCGTCGTGCCGCCGCCCAGCGCCGACTGCACAACGATGCGCCCACCGTGCGCTTCGACGCGCAGGCGCATGCCGGCCAGGCCATGCTGGCCGACCCCCACCACAGCCGGATCGAAGCCGCGGCCGTCGTCGCTGACTTCGACCACGGCCTCGTCGCCCTCGCGCCGGCAGCTCACGAACACCTGGCTGGCGCGCGCGTACTTGGCCACATTCGTCAGCGCTTCTTGCACCAGGCGGTAGACCGTCAACTCGCGGTCGCGCGCCATCGAAACCGGTTCGAGGTTCTCGTGCACCGGCACGCCCATCGCGTCGGCGCTTTCGCGGCACAACAGCGACAGGCTGTCGGTGAGGCCCAGGTGTTCGAGCGCTGACGGGCGCAGGTTCTCGATAATGCGGCGCTTGAGCGCGATACCGTCGTTCAGGCGTTTGTCGATTGACACCAGCCGCTCCACTGCGAGGGAGGGCACGCCCTCGATGCGGCGCGCGCGTGCCAGGTCGAGCTTGACGTGGGACAGCAAGGCCCCCAGTTCGTCATGCAGCTCACGCGCCAGGCGGCCGCGCTCGTCTTCGCGGGCCGTCATCAGGTAGGTCGCCAGCTCACTCAGTTCGCGGGTGCGCTCAGCCACCTCGGTTTCAAGGCGCTGCTGCTCACGCAGGCGGGCCGCATCCAGGCGGCCGCCCTGGCGCATGAAGACATACAGGCCCAGGGCCACCAGCAAGGTCAAACCATGCACCAGCCAGCGGCTGGTGGCCATGGTTTCGTACAGGCTGACGCGGGCCACTTGTTGCAGAGTGGCAGCCTGGGTGAGCACGCGCTCCAGGGCGATGCGGGTGCTGCTGGTGCGCTGGCCGACGTGGTCTTTGGCCAGCAGCGCACGCGCGGCGTCGAGCTGGCCCGTTTCGAGCAAGACCACGCTGCGGCCCAGCTCGGCCATGCGCTCGTTGAGTTGCTGGCGCAGGCCTTCCACATGGATCGTGGCGTCGGGATCGACTTGCGCAATCAAACGGAAGGTGGCTTCGCTGGCCAGCGGCAGCTCGCGCTGCGCGACCCTGAAGGGTTCGAGGTGGACTTGGCCGCCATCGACCATCTGGGCCCGCACCGCCAGCTCGGCGTCGGTGATCAACTGCAAGGTGCGCTGCGACGAGATGCGGGCATCGGTCAAGGCAATGCCGTTGCGCAAGGTCTGGTGCGAGCGCTGGTAGGAGCGCTCGTTGAGCGTCATCAGCACCACGGCGGCAACCACCACCGCCGGGAAGGCGTAGCGGATGCGAATCGCGCGTTCGTAGAAGCTCAGGATCACTGCCGGCCCACCATCGTCAAAGCGATCAGTCTAGAGGCGCCGAATGAACCGCGCCTCGACCTGGCGGCAGCCAAGCGTCAGGCAGTCGGCGCCAGCCGCTGAGAGCCCAGCATATGCGAGTAAGCCCAGGTGAGTTCCGCGCCGATCAGGAAAATCTGTGCGGAGTAGTAGATCCAGACCATCACGGCCACCACCGATCCGGCCGCACCGAAGGCCGAGGCCACGCTGCTCTGGCCGATGTACAGCCCGATCAAGGCGCGACCGAGCACGAACAGCACGGCCGTGCAGGCGGCGCCGACCATCACGTCACGCCAGGCTACGCGCACGCGCGGCATCCATTTGTAGATCATGGCAAAGAGCGCCGTGAGCAAGACGACATTGATGGCCCCGTCGAGCGCCATGCCGACCAGCTTCCAGGCCTCGAACCAGGGCGACCACCAGGTATTGAACGCAGCCATGCCGGCGCTGGCCACCAGCGACACGATGAGTAGAAAGCCGACCCCCAGGATCAGCCCGAACGACAGCAGGCGCGAGCGCAGCCACGCCCACAGACCGTTCGTCTGCGCGGGCGCCGGGGCACGCCAGATCTGATCCAGCGACGATTGCAGCTCGGCGAAGACGGTGGTGGCCCCGACGAGCATCAGCACCACGCCGAGCGCGGACGCCATCCAACCCTTTGCCGGCTGGTCAGCGCTGACGATCAACTGTTCGACGGCACCCGCCGCATGGGTGCCGACCAGGCTGGAGAGCTGCGCAAAGATCTGCCCGCGCGCCGCGTCGCCGCCGAAGACGGCGCCGACCACCGCAATCACGATCAACAGCAGCGGAGCCAGCGAGAACAACGTGTAATAGGCCAACGACGCGCCCATGCTGGGCCCGCGGTCTTCAACAAAGCCCGTGAGGGCGCGCTTGACGACAGCCCAGGACAGCGCCAGGCGCTGGGTCACTGAGCGGGGCGGGCCAGGCGCTCGGCCACGATGCGCAGGGTGGCTGGGTTCCACGCCATGCCGAGGTGGCTGCCCGGCACTTCGATGTCTTCCACGCCAGCACGCGGGCGGCCGTGGGTGCAGGACTGCCACGCCACGACACCGTCACTGCGGCTGTAGATGGAAGTCGTAGGCACGGGCGGCGGCGTTGCCAGGCGCTGACTGAGTTGGCGGTCGACGCGTGCCGGCTGGCCACTGAGCCATTCATACAGCCAACCGACGCGGCTGTGATCGGCGGTGGCGCTGAAAGGCGTGCCCAGCGTGATGACCTGGCGTACGGACCCGGGCAGAAGCTTGGCCACTTCGCGCGCATAGATACCGCCCAGGCTCCAGCCGATCAAGGTGGCGGGCCGGGCAGAGGGATCCTGGTCGATCAGTTGCGCAACCTCGTCGGTCAGGCCGGCGAGCCAAGGATCGACCTCGCCTTGAGGACCGCGGTTGAGGCCACGGCCCCAATCGACCGCGTGGTAGCCCAGCCGCAGCGACAGGCGCCGCAGCGGACCGAAGGCCTTGGCGTCGGAGGCCAGGCCAGGAAACATGACCACCGTATGGCCGTCGCCGCGCGGCAGATCGTTGCTCGGCGCGAGCCAATGCGATGCGTACTCGACCAACGCGCGAACGGGTTCGGAGCCCGTAAGTCGGAGCGCAGGCCGTTGCAGGGCCGGAGTGGAATACATTGGGTCAGCAGGAATGATTGCAAAGCGCCACTCTAGTCAGCCCGGGCGGCCGACATCAGCAGGTGACGCCGCTTTGGCATGTCAGAGACCGCCTACACGCTGCGCCCGACGCCACGAGAGGTCCCGCGCGTTCATGAGTGTCTTGAGTGCAAGCGTCAAGCCGCCAGCCTGCGCAGACGTGTGCCACGTAGGACATGCACTACGCCGATTTGCGAAGGGGTCTGCTTTCGCGTGCGGGCCCTGCGTCGCAAACTGCTCGCCACTTTTGCAAGGGACCACGACATGAAGAAGAGCAAAGCCAGCGCCGCAGCGCCAAGCGACTCCACCACCGGCCAACGCCTGACCACCAACCACGGCGTGCCGGTGGGCGACAACCAGAACTCGCTCAAGGCCGGCCTGCGCGGGCCGGTGCTGCTGGAAGACTTCATCCTGCGCGAGAAGATCACCCACTTCGACCACGAGCGCATTCCCGAGCGCATCGTGCATGCGCGCGGTTCGGCGGCGCACGGCTTTTTCGAAGCCTACAAAGCGTTGCCAGAGTTGACACGCGCGGCACCCTTTGCCGCGGCGGGCAAGAAGACCCCCGTGTTCGTGCGCTTTTCCACCGTGGCCGGCGAGCGCGGTTCGGCCGACACGGCGCGCGACATCCGCGGCTTCGCCGTCAAGTTCTACACCGACGAAGGCAACTGGGACTTGGTGGGCAACAACATCCCGGTGTTCTTCATCCAGGATGCGATGAAGTTTCCCGACCTGATCCATGCCGTCAAGCCCGAGCCGCACAACGGCATGCCGCAGGCGGCGTCGGCGCACGACACCTTCTGGGACTTCGCCTCGCTCAGCCCCGAGACCACCCACACGCTGATGTGGGCGATGTCGGACCGCGCTATTCCGCGCAGCCTGCGCATGATGCAGGGCTTCGGCGTGCACACCTTCCGGCTCATCAACGCCGAGGGCCAGTGCAGCTTTGTCAAATTTCACTGGCGCCCGCTGCTCGGCACCCACTCCCTGGTCTGGGACGAAGCGGCCAAGATCGCCGGCGCCGACAGCGACTTCCATCGGCGCGATCTGTGGGACACGATCGCGGCCGGCGAGTACCCCGAGTGGGAACTGGGCCTGCAGGTCTTCAGCGAGGAGCAGGCCGAAGGCTTCAGCTTCGATGTGCTCGACGCCACCAAGCTGATTCCCGAAGAGCTGGTGCCCGTGACGCCGGTGGGGCGCATGGTGCTGAACCGCAACCCCGACAACTTCTTCGCCGAAACCGAGCAGGTGGCGTTCTGCACCGCGCATGTGGTGCCCGGCATCGATTTCAGCAACGACCCGCTGCTCGCTGGGCGCATCCACTCCTACCTCGACACCCAGATCTCGCGCCTGGGCGGCGCCAACTTTCACGAGTTGCCGATCAATGCGCCGCTGGCCCCCGTGCACAACAACCAGCGCGACGGCATCCACCGCCAGCAGCTCCCCAAGGGCCGGGTGGCCTACGAGCCCAACTCGCTGGCCGGCGGCTGCCCGTTCCAGGCCGGCAGCGCCGGTTTCGTCTCCTTCCCGCAGCCGATGCAGGGCGACAAGCTGCGCGGCAAGCCGGAGAAGTTTGCCGACCACTACACCCAGGCCAGGCTGTTCTACGACAGCCAGACCGATGTGGAGAAGGCGCATATCGTCGGTGGCTTTCGCTTCGAGCTGAGCAAGCTCACCGTGCCGGCGATCCGCGAGCGCATGGTCGCCTCGCTGGTGAACGTGTCGGCCGAACTGGCCGCTGCCGTGGCCGACGGCCTGGGCATGGCGGTGCCCGCCGCCCTGCCCCGCGCGCTGGCACACCCGACGCCGCCCGAGGTGACGCATTCGCCCGCGCTCTCACTCACCGCGCGGCCAGGCGACGGCGGCATCCGCACCCGGCGCATCGCCATCCTGGTGGCGGACGGCGTCTCTGGCCGCAGCATTGCAGCCGTGCAAGCGGCCTTGCGCGAAGCCGGCGCCGTGCCCTGCGTGATCGCGCCGCGCATCGGCGCCGTGAACAGCGTCGACGGTGCGGCGCTGCTGGCCGAGGGTTCGCTGGAGAACTCGGCTTCGGTGCTGTTCGATGCGGTGGTGCTGCCGGCCGGCGCAGCCGGCGTGGACGTGCTGGCGCACCACGCGCTGACGCTCGAATTCATCAGCCTGCAATACCGCCACGGCAAGACCCTGTTGGCGCTGGGCTCGTCGCAGTTGCTGCTCGACAAAGCCGGTATCTCGGCCACCCTGCCCTCGGGCGATGACGACCCGGGCATCGTGCGCGCGGCGCGGCATGACACCGAGCGCGCGCTGTCCAGCTTCATCGCCGCCGTCGGCAAGCACCGCCACCCGCAGCGCGAAAGCGCGCCGCGCCACCCCAGCAAGGAAGCAACATGAGCAGTGTCTTGATCGGCGTCTTCGACAACACAAGTCAGGCGCGCGAAGCCCACGCCAGAATCGCTGCCAGCGGCATCGATCTGGACGCCATGAACTTCAGCGGCACGGACGGCGCCACCGCCGCGCAGCAGCCCAACGGCCAGCGTCTGGCACCCGACAAGCCGGGTGTGTTCGACCGCTTCTTTGGCGATCTCTTCGGCAACAACGTCGATGCTGCACCCGATGCCCAGGCCATGCAGCGTGGTCGCTGTGTGCTGACCGTGGCGCTGGCCGACGACGACCGCGCCGACCGGGTCAGCGCCCTCATGGAGAACTGCGGTGCGATCGACATCGACCTGCGCGCCGAAGCGTGGCGCGGCACGGCCCATCCGGCCCAGCAAAGTCTGCTGCCCGACGATGAGGCCGCGCCGTGAGCGCCCTGATCGCAGGCGACAACGTACCCGCGCAGGGGCACAAGGTGCGCATCGAGTTGCAGATCGAGTTGAACTACGACGTTGGCGCGCAGGGGGCTGACTTCATCTTCAACATCCACGCCGCCCGCACGCCCTCGCAGACAGTGGTGGCCGAGAGCCTGCTGCTGAACCAGGCCGTGTCGGCACCCGTGCATGCCGACCCAGCGACGGGCAACCGCTACCTGCGGCTGCGCGCGCAACCTGGCCCCCTCAAACTGAGCTATCAGGCCTCGGTCGCACTGCTACACCAGCGCGCCGACCCCGCGCAACTGGCCGAGGTGCCAGTCAGCGAGTTGCCGCCGTCGACACTCAGCTACCTGTACCCAAGCCGCTACTGCCAGTCAGACCGCTTGATCAAGTTGGCTATGCACGAGTTCGGCCATCTGCCGCCCGGGCACAGCCGCGTGCAGGCCATCCTGCAATGGGTGCAGCAGCGGGTGACGTTCGCCTCGAACACCTCGGACTCGAACACTTCGGCGGTCGACACGCTGATCGAACGCGTGGGCGTGTGTCGCGACTTCGCCCACCTGATGATCGCGTTGTGCCGCGCCGTCAACATCCCGGCGCGCTTTGCCACCGGCACCGACTACGGCGCCGACCCGGCCCTGGGCCCGCCCGACTTCCACGCCTATGTCGAGGTGTACGTCGGGGGCCAATGGTTCATCTTCGACCCCTCGTGCACGGCGATTCCGATGGGCCTGGTGCGCCTGGGCACCGGACGCGACGCGGCCGACGTGGCCTTCGCCACCATCTTCGGCAGCGTGTTGTCGCAGCCGCCGCTAATCCGGGCCTGGGCGGTCGAAGACGCCGGCCGCGGACTGGTGCTGCCACAGCATGTGCCGCAGGCGCTCTCGACCGACAGCGGTGCTTGAATAGACGGCCGGGTCATGCCCCTCTGGCGAAAGGTTCTCACCGATCTCACGCACCTCCAGCGTCAACTCAAGGCCCGCTTCTTCGTCCCGGGCTTCAGGCGCGCCCCGTTGCGAGACATCGCGGAGGTTGCCGAACGTTTTGATCATCTTGCTCTCCTCTTGCGCCACCCGGCAGGCTGCGTTGCGCCGCGCCATGGTTGCCGCAAATCCGTCGTGGGTCTGTACGTCAACGAACAGTTCGTGTGTCGAGACGGTCCATGTCGTGAATCTCGCGCTCGTGCGTCGCTGGGCCGTCGAGCACGATGGCCTGCCGGCCGTCGTCGTAGTCCACCGCCACGAAGCGCCGTTCCGGCAAATGCCCATGAGCCGATGCAAACAGCGCAAACACGGCATGGCCTGCGCGCAAGGCCAGCACGACGTCGCCCACCCGTGCTGTGCGCTCGTCGCTGGCCCAGGCGTTCTTCAGCGTGTCGACGCGGCCCCACCGTACGGCCACGACGCGGCCGTCGGCATCGAGTTCGACACTGGATACGGCGAATGTCTGCGCCTGGCGGCGCCCTGCACGCGCGGCTTTCACCGGTGGGGCGGCGGGCGCTTGCGCGACGCCGTCGAGCGTGTCGAGCGTGTCGATGTCACGCAGTTCGCGGCCTGGCGAAGGCGCGCCGTCCAAAGCGATCGCCTCAGAGCCGTCTTCATGCTGCTTCACCGCGAAGAAGCGCTCGGGCCTGCGGCCACCCTGGTGCGGGAACATGGCCGCCACGCGTGCGCCGCCATGCATCGCGTCGATCACTTCGGCCACGGGCGCAACGGCACACGTGCTCACGTCATGGTCGGTTCGGGTGTTCACTTCGGCCCACAGCACGTGGCTGACCTGTCCCTGGGCCGCGAGGCGGACCTTGGAGACGGCGAAGACGCGGGTGGCTTCGTCGTCCGCTTCGCGGGCGCGCATGCCTTGGTAGCTCATCGTGCTGGATCCTTGCGCGCCGGTTCGGCCGCCATGGTTGCAGGGTGCACGCGATCGGTGCCACAGGTCTGTGCGCCAGCGCACCCTTTGACGTTGCAGCCCAGGTTCGCTGGCTTACCGGGCCGTCGCGTCATGCGCTGCCGGATTGCACAAGCGGCACGAAAAGCGTGGCCTCCAGGGTGATCTTGGGCACACCGGTGAGGGCCTTCGACAAGGGGCAGTCCTGCTTGGCGGTGCGAGCCAGCGCCTGGAACCGGGCCTCGTCCAGGCCCGGCACGGTGGCCCGCAGCGTCAGGGCGATGCGGTCGATCACGAAGCCTTCGCCTTGCACCGTCAGGCTCACGCGCGCCTGGGTATCAAGCTCGGTGGTGGCAAAGCCCGCCTTCTCGCAGGCGAAGGAGAAAGCCATCGTGAAACAGGCGGCGTGCGCGGCGCCCAGAATCTCTTCCGGGTTGGTACCGCGGCGGTCGTCGCCGAAGCGGCTGGCGAAGCCATAGGGATAGTCGAGCAGCGCACCGGTCTGGGTGCTGATCTGGCCCACGCCGTGCTTTCCAGCGCCGGTCCACATCACGCTGGCTGTCTTCTCGCTCATGCTGACTCCTTCTGCTTCGACGCGGTTGGGTGGGTGGGGGAATTTGCGTCGCCAGTGATGGTTGCCGCCAGTCGCGCGCGCGTCTGTTCGGTAGCGCGCAAACACAGGCCAAAGACGGCAGGCTGCCGCGGCGCTACAACTGCGCGCCAATCAGTGAAGCCAGGCGCTCCTTGAACTTCTCTTGCCAGGGCCGCGCCTGCCACTGGGCGTGGCTCAGGCTGCGCGACAGGGCCAGGTCGGCGGCGAAGACAGCGGTCTGCTGGCGCGCGAAGTCGGCGTCGAGGATGTTCAGCGTGGCCTCGTCGTTGAGGCGAAAGGAGCGGTTGTCGAAGTTGGTCGAGCCCACCGACACCAGCAACTCATCGACGATCATCACCTTGCAATGGAACATCGTCGGCGCGTACTCGGCGATGACGGCGCCGGCCGCCAGCAGCGGGCCCCAGCGCGCACGCGAAGCGCTGCGCACGGTTTCGCTGTCGATGTGCTCGCCGGGCACCACGATGCGCAGGCGCACGCCGCGCTTCATGGCCTCGACCAGGGCCTTCGAGACCAGTTCGTCGGGCACGAAGTAGGCCGCGGCCAGATCGATGGTTCGTGTGGCCGCGGTGATGGCCAGCAGGTACATCAACTGCATGCTCTCGCTGCCGCCGCTGGGCGAGCTGCTGAACACTTGAGCCAGCGCCTTGCCGGCGGGCGCCAGCGCGGCGAAGTAGGTCGGGCCGTGCAGCACATCGCCAGTGACCTTTATCCAGTTGTCGATGAACACCGACTGGATCTGCGCCACCACCGGGCCCTCGACCTGGAAGTGGCTGTCGCGCCAGTGCTCGGGATCCTGGGCGTTGCCCGTCCACTGCGGCGCGATGCCCACGCCGCCGGTGAAGCCGGTGTGGCCATCGACGACCAGCAACTTGCGGTGGGTGCGGTTGTTGAAGCGCCCGAGGTTGGACCAGTGCGGCGGGTGGAACTTGCGGATCTGCACGCCCGCGGCCGTCATCTCGGCGATCAGGCTGTCCTCGACCTTGGCGCTGCCGACCCAGTCCAGCAGCACATGCACCTTGACGCCCTGGCGCGCCCGCGCGGCCAGCGCGTCAGCGAACTCGCGGCCGATGGCACCCGACCAGTAGATGTAGGTCTCGAAAGTGATCGAGGTCTGCGCGCTGCGGATCGCGGCCAGCATGGCCGGGAAGATCTGGTCGCCGTTGTGCAAAGCCAGGATGCGGTTGTCGGGCAGGAAGGCCGGTCCGAGCAGGACCCCGAGTTCGTTGGCGAAGCGCGGGTCGTCCAGGGCATACAGGCGCTCGATGCGGCGCTCGATCTTCTTCTCGCCGCTGCTGAGGTTCAGCGCCAGCAGCACCGCAGTCACCGTCACGGCCACCGTGCCAGCAACGATCCAGAGAGGTTTTCGACGCAGCTGGGGCATCGCCCGAGTGTGGCCCTCGGCGTGGGCAGTGGCTGCCGTCGCAAGCGACAAGTGCGCGTAGGCCCTGTCTGACAAACGAAGCGCGCGCTGTCAGGCAGCGCGATGCGGTGGCCGGGAGTGGTGGCGTCGCGGCTCGCTGCCTACCCTTTCCTGCACATCCACTTTTTTTCGAGGCATACCATGAACATCATCGTATGGCTGATCGTCGGCGGCATCATCGGCTGGCTGGCCAGCATGCTCATGAAAACTGACGGCCAACAGGGCCTGTTTCTCAACGTCGTGGTCGGCATCGTCGGCGCCATGCTCGGCGGCTGGTTCCTCACGCCTCTGCTCGGCGCCGGCACCATCAACCAGAACAACTTCAGCCTGCCGGCACTGTTGGTCTCCTTCCTCGGTGCCGCCATCTTGCTGGCCATCGTCAACCTGGTTCGCCGCGGCAGCCTTCGCTGAGCGCGGAACTCTAAGCCCCCCTCCCCCCACAAGGACTCCCCATGTACCACAACAGTGACATTCTCGAAACTCATGCCAACCGCGACCCGATCAGCGGTGCGCCCGGTGCCCACCCCGTAGGCACCGGCATCGGCGCCGCCCTGGGCGGGGCCGCCGCCGGCGCTGCCGCCGGCACGGTGGTTGGCCCCGTCGGCACCGTGATCGGCGCTGCGGTCGGCGCCATCGTTGGCGGGTATGCCGGCAAGAGCGCGGCCGAGGCAGCCGACCCGACGGTCGAAGACGCCTACTGGCGCGACAACTTCAAGACCCGTCCCTACACTGAAGCCGGCTCGAGCTTCGAGCAGTACGAGCCGGCCTACCGCTACGGTGTGGACTCATTCGGTCGCTACCCTGGGCGCAGCTTCGAGGCCACCGAGAGTGCCTTGGCGGGCGACTGGGACAACGTGCGCGGCGGCTCCAGCCTGACCTGGGATCGCGCCCGGCACGCCACGCGTGACGCTTGGGATCGCCTGTCCGACGGTGCGGAACGCATCCTGCCGGGCGACTCCGATCGCGACGGCAAGTGACGTCTTGAAACGCCCAACGTCCTACGTGCGGCCACGGGCTCAACCTAGGTGCGCAGCCCAGCGCTGCCCCTAGGCTTGCAGCTGACCGGTATCGACCGGCATCCAGTCTCTTTCCCCTCTCTTCCCCCACTTTTTCCAGGAGTTTGAAATGATCTCATCCAAGTTGCTTGCCAGTACTGCCTTGCTGGCTGCCGTTGTCGGCTCGATCGGCCTGGCCTACGCCCAGACCACGGTGCCCACACCCGACAGCGCACGCGTCGAGCCGAACAAGGGCACCACGCAACCCGGCACGAATGGCACCACGACCACGACCCCGGGCAGCACGGGCTCAACAGCCGCGACAGGCACGACGGGCACGACGGGCATGACCACTGGCACGCCCGACACCACCAGCGGCACGGTCCGCACGCCGACGACGCCGTCCACGCCGATGAGCGCGGATGCACCGATGCGCGACCAGAACGGCAACCTGCGCAGCGACACCATGAACAACAACATGAATCGCAGCATGAACAACAGCAGCACCGATACGTCGAGCGGCATGGCCCCGGCCCGCACAGAACGCGTCGCCCGCGCCGACCGCAACTGAGCCACACCCGCTCCGGCGTCAGCATGAGCGGCCTACCAACCGCCACGCCCCGCGCGCACCCGCAAGGGGCGCGCGGCTTTCGCGTTGTGCGGCCGCTCGCCACTGCGCTGCTGGCGCTGGCAGCGACGCTGGCCGCACCCCCAGTGACGTCACAGCCGGCGATGCTTCCGCTGGCGCTGGTCACAACGCTCACGGTCTTTGTGCATCAACGTGAGGTCGCGCCACGCCAGGCCGATTTCGGCAGGTTCAAGGCGTCACCCGAAGTGCGCGATGTCGCAGACTGGATTGCCGACTCGCGCGACAACGCTGGCGCGGCCTTCGTCATCGTCGACAAGCTGGGGGCCCGCATCCACGTCTTTGATGCGCAGGCGAGATTGCGCGCCACGTCGCCGGTGCTGCTCGGCGCTGCGCGCGGCGACGACAGCGTGCCGGGCATCGGCACCCGTGCGATGGCCGAGGTGCTGCCGCACGAGCGCACCACGCCGGCGGGCCGCTTCGTGGCCGAACGCGGCCACAACGCCAACGGTGAAGACGTGATCTGGGTGGATTACGACGCCTCGGTGTCGATGCACCGCGTGCGCGCCACCAACCCACAGGAGCGCCGGTTGCAGCGCCTGGCCTCACCAACGGCGGCCGACAACCGCATCTCCTACGGCTGCATCAATGTGCCGGTGGCTTTCTACGAGCGCAGTCTGCGCCCATTGTTCGCGCAGCACGATGCCATCGTTTATGTGCTACCCGAGACGCGGCCGGCGCAACAGGTGTTCAACGCCTACACGGTTGGCGCCCCGCGCGCCGCGCGGGCCGTGGTCACCGACCCGGCGATACGCCTCAGCCGCTTGCAATAAAGCGGTCGGCGCGGGCTGCGGCGAGCACGCCGGTCAGGCTCGAATCGAGCACCTCAACCGGCCTGCGCTGGCGCAGCCAGTGGTTGGGTTGGGAAAACCACATCGCCAGCGCCCAGCCGTCGAACACCTCGGCCAGTTCAGCGATCACACGCTGCGGCCGCGGCCGCACCGACATGTCGCGCATGTCGAACTGAAACATCGGTACCCAATGCACCTCGCGCCATTCGAAGCTGAAGACATCGTGGGTGACCAGCAGCTTGCCCAGAGTCGCGTCGTGCGCGCCCTCGGCACCATGCAACACGCGCGCCAGGGCGTCACGTCGCACCGTGCCGCCGCTGGCGCGGTAGGCCTCGCGCATGCCAGCGAAGTCGCGGTCCGTCGGCAGCCGGACGCCGGCCGCGCCGTTGGCGTGCAGCAGGGGCACCCGGTGGGGCCGCGGCGGCGTGATGGGGGCGCGTGCGTGCAGTGCAAGTGAGGGCATGGGGCAGACGACAGGCGCGTCGAGTGTGTTGCGGTGGCAGTGGGTAAGTGTGGAAGTCTCTGCCGCAACAGTCTGTGCGCAGGCGCACCGTCGGTAATGAATTGCAGTTGCGCCGCGATGCGTGCGCCACGCAGCAGACCGGTGCGCCCACCCCAACTACCTTGCAGGTCGGAACGGGCGCCCCGTCGGGTCGCCCCAACCTACCTAACTTCCCATTGCAATAGGACACTTCATGACTTCACCACGCTTTACCCGCTCGCGAATTTCCCGCGCTGTCGGCACCCTGGGCATCGGCCTGGCCGTTGTGGCCGTTGCCGCCACCTCGGCCCTGGCCGCCAGCCACCGTGAAGGCCCGTTCCTGACCGGCCAGACCAAGGTCGACGCCACCGACTTGTTCATGTTCCGCAGCTACGAGCCCGGACGCCAGGACTTCGTCACCCTGCTGGCCAACTACCAGCCCTTCCAGGACCCACAGGGCGGCCCGAACTTCTACATGTTCGAGCCGAATGCGCTGTACGAGATCCACATCGACAACGACGGCGATGCGGTTGAAGACATGACCTTCCAGTTCCGCTTCAAGAACACCAGCAAGAACACCGCGCTCACGGTTGGCGGCAGGCAGGTGAAGATTCCGCTCATCAACAGTGGCCCGATCAGTGGCGTCAACCCGGCCGCGCTCGATGTGCGCGAGACTTTCACGGTGGACGTCGTGCGCGGCAAGCGCCGCGGCGGCAGCAAGACCAGCATCACCAATGCTGCGGGCGGCGCGGCCGAGTTCGACAAGCCGGTGGACAACATCGGCGACAAGACCTTCGGCGGCCCCACCGGCTACGCCACCTACGCCAACCAGCACATTTACAACGTCAACATTCCCGGCTGCAGCGTGCCCGGCCGCGTGTTCGTCGGCCAGCGCAAGGAGCCCTTCTTCATCGCGGTGGGCAAGGCGTTCGACCTGTTCAACCTGAACCCGCTCGGCGCCGAAGTCGGCGGCAACAACAACGACCTCGAGGCCAAGAACGTCAGCACGCTGGCGATGGAAGTGCCGATCGCCTGCCTGACCAAGGGCAGCGAGCCAGTGATCGGTGCGTACACCACGGCCAGCCTGCGCCAGGGCCGCGTGCTCGACGGCTCACCCAAGAGCGGCCAGAGCAAGGTCGAACACAGCGGCGGCGCCTGGACCCAGGTTTCGCGCCTGGGCATGCCGCTGGTCAACGAGCTGATCATCGGCACGGTGGACAAGGACAAGTTCAACGCCTCCAAGCCGAAGGACGATACCAGCAACTTCGCCGACTACGTGACCAACCCAGTACTGCCGGCGTTGATCGAAACCCTGTTCCCCGCCGCCAGGGCGCCGACCAACTTTCCGCGCACCGACCTGGTGACGGTGTTCCTGAAAGGCATCGACGGCGTGAACCAGCCGAGGAATGTGGTGGCCGGCGAGATGCTGCGCTTGAACACCTCGATCGCTGCCACCGCCGTGGCGACGCAGAACCCGCTCGGCGTGGCCGCCGGTGACCTGGCGGGCTACCCGAACGGTCGCCGCCTGGCCGACGACGTGGTCGATCTGTCACTGCGGGTGTCGATGGGGGCCCTGTGCGTGCTGACGGGATCCACCGACACGCTCAAGGTCGGCTGCAGGCCGAGCGACGCACCAGCGGGTGGCCTGGCGTTGACCGACGGCGTGCGCAAGACAGCGGCGAATTTCGGTGCTGCCTTCCCCTATCTGACCACGCCGATCGCCGGCAACTTCAATCCGTCCGCCCCGGCTGGCACGGTCTACCCCTGAATTGCAAAGGAGTCTGCAAATGACATCGACACGACAGATCGGATGGGCCGCGGCGCTGGCGGCAACGCTGCTGGTTGGCGCGTGCGGCGGCGATGACGACGAACCCACGCCCGTGGTCACGCCCGTGGTCACCACCCTCGAAGTACCCGACAGCGCGGGCGCCAACTCGGCTGCGTTTGTCGGCTACATCCAGGCCCTGGGGGCCAACGACGAAGCCGGCGAGCCGCTCAGCGTCAAGGCCGGCTTTGCGGTACCGCCGGATGACGACACCGAGCCGTCACCGCTGAGCTGAAGCCAATGCCCTCTCCACCCAGGAGAGGGCATGCACCGAGCCGCCAAGCAGCCGCCGCGGATCCGGCTCTGCCGGTCCGCCGGCGGCGCCCCCTAGAGGGTGAGCGGTGCAGCCGCTACGGGGGTGGACCTATTCACGGCGCGCTGGCGCCGCGTTTGGCCGGATCGAGCGCTGTGGACGAGTGATTGTTCACCTGCCCCGGCATCGGCATCGCGCTCGTCTCCTGGGTCTTGCTCAGGGTGCCGGTAACGCGCCCAGTGGCCGCGTCCTGCGCCGTCGGCGCGTTGGACGGCGACACCACGGTGGCGGCCGGCGGTACCGACGGGTCAGCCACGGAGGGGACCACGGGCTGCGACGAGCGCGATGGGTTCGACGCCTGCGTGGCAGGCCGCGCCGGATCGGTGATGCGCCTGTCGCAGGCGGCCAGGCCGAGCAGCACCAGGCTGAGGGCCACCAGCGTGCAGGGCACCGAGCGCGTTTTGGCGCTGGCGCAGAGGCAGTTGGCGTCAGCCAAGATTGTCGGCCGCAAAGCCCCAGTGGATCAACTTGTCGAGCACCGCCTTGACATGTTCGGCGCGTTTTTCCTGGTAGTCGAGGTAGTAGGCGTGTTCCCACACATCGATCACCAGCAGCGGCTTGCGCCCCTGCATGGCCGGCACGTCGGCGTTGCCGGTGTGCACGACGGCGAGCTTGCCGCGCTCCTCCACCAGCCAGACCCAGCCGCTGCCGAAGCGCTCGGTGGCGGCCGTGGCCAGCGCTGCCGTGCAGGCCTCGACGCTGCCGAAGCTGGCATCGATCAGGGGGCGGATCGTGAGCGGCGGCACACCGCCGCCGGCAGGCTTGAGGCTGCGCCAGTAGAAGGCGTGGTTCCAGGCCTGCGCGGCGTTGTTGAAGATCTTCACGTGAGCGCTCTGGCCGGCCGTCGCGGTGATGATTTCCAGCAAGTTCATGGCGGCGAACTCGGTGCCGGCGACGAGCTTGTTCAGCGCATCGACATAGCCCTGGTGGTGCTTGCCGTGGTGGTGACTGAGGGTGCGGGCAGAGATCGCCGGTGCCAGCGCGTCTTCGGCGTAAGGCAGGTGCGGCAGCGCGTGGGGAAAGACCTGGTTTGGAGTCATGGGGTTTGGCGTTGGCTCATGAAGGCGGCTTGCGCCGCCGCACACACACGCGTGTCGGGTGCGAGCTCAGCTCTTGCCGAACTTGAGCTTGGCCGCTGCCACGCAACTGGATTTGGCGTCGCCGCTCATGGCATCGCACTTCTCGGCCGCGACCTTGTAGTCAGCGTCGCGCTTGTCCTGCGATGCATCGGTCTTGGCTTCGGTGATCTGCTTGCCCATCTTGGCATCCGCCAGGGACTTGACCTCGACCGCCTTGGCCTGCTTGACGCAAACGTCCTTCTCATTGCCCTTCATGTCGTCGCACTTTTCCTTCGCGATGGCGTAGGTGGACTCGGCCTTGGCGACCATGATCTTGTTCTGGTCCGTGGGCTTGCCGGTGTAGCTGAATTCGAGCTCGGCGCGGGCCACCTTTTCCTTGGCCTTGGCTTCTTGGACGCAGATGTCCTTGGCGTTGGCCGTCATGGTTTTGCAGGCCGCTTTGTCGGCCTTGTAGTCGGCGCTGAGGCGCGACTTGGCCGCTGTGTAGTCGGGCCTGGCCATGGTGGCGGCTTGCGCCAGCGGCAGCGCCATCAAGGCAGCAACGATGAGGGAATGTTGGAGTGCGAGGGTCTTGTTCATGGTTTTCCTTCTGGTGGGTCGGTGAGAGAGCATTGGACCAAACCAAGTATCGATAGCCGCATGCACAGTGCGAAGCAGACAGCACCGCCACGCGCAGTAGGCAAAGTCCTACGCAAGCGCCCTGCGCACGCGCAGGCACGGCTCAGGCGACGCCGCGCTGGTCGAAGAAGGCATAGCCGCTGCGCTCGCGCTTGGCGTGGTACATCGCCGCGTCGGCATTCCTGAGCAGGGTGTCAGCACTGTCGCCGTCGGCCGGGCACATGGCGATACCGATGCTCGGGCGCACCGTCAACTCCAGCGCACCGATCTTCACCGGCGCGGCCACTGCATCGAAGAGCTTGCCGGCTAACAGGCCCAATTGCTCGCGCCCGGGCAGGTTGCTCAGCAGGCAGGCGAACTCGTCACCGCCCAGGCGGCTCACCACGTCCTCAGCGCGCACTGCGCGCGCCAGGCGTGAGGCCACGATGCGCAGCAACTCGTCGCCCACGCCGTGGCCGTGGCTGTCGTTGATCGGCTTGAAGCCATCAAGGTCAAGGTAGAGCACGGCAAAGGTTTGCTGCAGCGGCACCGCGCGCAGCAGCGTTTGCTCTAGCCACTCGCCGAAGAAGCTTCGGTTGGGCAGCAGAGTCAGATCGTCGTGCAACGCCAGGCGGCGCGAGCGCCGTTCCTCGGTGCGGCTGCCGACGAGCTCGACGCGCGCCTGCGCCAGCGCCGTGCGGGCGTCGAAGAGTTCGAGTTCGAGCTGGTGGTTGCGTGTGCGCTCGTGGCCCAGGCTGAGGTGCAAGCCGGTCATGGTCTCGACACACTCCTGCATTCCCACGCGCAAGGTCTGCACCGCACTCTCGCGGGCCATTTCGCTCAGGCGGGCGCAGACGGCAGCGAACAGTGTGTCCCAGTCGGCCCCAGAAACCTCTGCGGCGGCCAGGCTCGCCGTTCCTCGCGCCTGCGCGGGGTGACGTGTCGAGTCGTTGCGGTCTGCACCATTCGCCATGTGATCGAGCCCAACGGCGACGCCCGTCGCACCATCGAGCGTTGGCCCGCGCTTGGAATCCGCCGCATTCGCCATCTCATCACCTCCAGCGCGCGTCTTCACCGGCTCCCCGTGCGCCCGTCAGCACGCTGCCGCACATCCGCCCGAAACCACAGTGCAGGTGCGGCCGTGGACAGGCCAGGAAGGCGCGTTTGGGATTGAGCTCGGCCCGGTGGCCGACGTTGCGGCAATCCACCGCTCTATGCCTTGGCGACATAGCGGTCGGCGCGCGCCGCCTGCAGCACGGCTTCGGCGTCGATGTCGGTGAGCTGGGCCGGTGCGCCACCGGATAGTGCCGAGTTCGGGCGCGCAAACCAAAGCGCCATGTCCCAGCCGTCATAGACACTGCCGAGCTCGGCGAACACCGCGTGAAGCACCGGGGCGGGTTGGTGGCCTGGGCGCTTGAACTGGAACCACGGCAGCCAGGTTTGCTGCTGCCATTCGAAGTGAATCACGCTGCGCTCGACGATCCAGCGCGCCAGGGTGGCGATACCGGCCATACCGCCACGCTCCAGCAAGGCCACCACTTCGTCGGCCCGCGCGAGGCCGCCGCTGCCGCGGTAGGCGCCGAGCATGTCGACGAAGGCGTCGTCGCAAGCAGACGCAGACGCGGGCCGGTGGGAGTGAGCACACGAATCGGGGCTGTGGTCCTGCAGCGCCGGTGCGCCGCGCGTGAAGGGCGACGGACTCGCGTGATGGGTTGTTTGCATCGGGTCTCCTCAGTCACGGGATGGTGCGCTTGGGAGTTCGTACCGTACTCATTGCCGCTGGCGCAGTCAGTGCGCCGGCGAACACAAGCCTGCGAACGCTGTGTGCTCTAACGAACAGACGACGCCGCTGGCGCTGGCTAGCCTGTGTCCAGCTGTATCGATTGCTGGACACCACAACTCAAGAGGACTCCCCATGCCCATGCCCCCGAGGCGCCTGCGGGCCTTCGCCTTCGTCTTTGGCGTGGCGATGCTCGCCTTCAGCGGCTGGGCCAGCGCCGACCCCCCCTCGCGTGTGGCGCGGCTGGGCTACCTGAGCGGGCCGGTGAGCTTCTCGCCCGCGGGCGAGAACGACTGGGTCGAGGCCGGCCTCAACCGCCCGCTGACCTCGGGCGACAGGCTCTGGGCCGACCGCGGCGCGCGCGCTGAAGTCCAGCTCGGCGGTGCCGTGCTGCGCATGAGCGCCGACACGGCCCTGGCGGTGCTCAACCTCGACGACCGCACCACCCAACTGCAATTGACGCAGGGCGTATTGAACCTGCGCGTGCGCCGTCTGCCCGCTAACCAGGTGTTCGAGATCGACACGCCGAACCTGGCCTTCACGCTGCGCCGGCCCGGCCAGTACCGCATCAGCGTCGATGCCGATGGCAACACGACGACCATTCTGGTGCGCCAGGGCCAGGGCGAAGTGCACGGCGACGGCGTCGCGTATGTGATCGATGCCGGCCGGCCCTACCGCTTCAGCGGCAATGATCTGCGCCAGCGCCAGAGCTTCGACGCGCCGCGCCCTGATGACTTCGACCGTTGGTCGAGCGACCGCGACCGCCGCTACGACAACTCGGCCTCGGCACGCTATGTCTCGGCCGATGTGATCGGCTACCAGGATCTCGACAGTCACGGCGCCTGGCGCGTCGATGCCACCTACGGTAATGTCTGGGCGCCGAGCCGCGTGGCTTCGGGCTGGGCCCCGTACCGCGACGGCCACTGGGCCTGGGTCGATCCGTGGGGCTGGACCTGGATCGACGACGCGCCCTGGGGCTTCGCCGTGTCGCACTATGGCCGCTGGGCCCACCTGGACCGCGGCTGGGCCTGGGTGCCCGGCCCGGTGCGCAGCCGTGCCTATTACGCGCCAGCCCTGGTGGTGTTTGTCGGCGGCAGCAATTTTCAGCTCCAGATCGCCAGCGACAACGTCAACGCGGTGGCCTGGTTCCCGCTCGCGCCGCGCGAGGTGTACCGGCCCTCGTATCCCGTCAGCCGCGGCTACTTCGAGAATCTGAACAGCAGCAACACGGTGATCAACACCACCGTGATCAACAACACCTACAACAACATCAACGTCACGAATGTCGTGTACGCCAACCGACAGGTGACGGGGGCCGTGGTGGCCGTGCCGGCAACCGTCTTCGTGCAGTCGCAGCCCGTGGCCAAGGCCGCGCGGCCGTTGCCGCGCGCGATGCTCGCCACCGCACCGGTGGCCATTGCGGCGCCGGTGGCACCGAACGAAAAGAGCGTGCGCGGCGATGCCGCCCGACGCGACCAGCCACCGACGCGCGTGTTCGAGCGGCCGGTGGTGGCGCGCAGCACGCCGCCGGCCGCGCATGCGGGCCTCGCGGCCCAGCAACCCCAGCTCGCGGCCCAGCCAGGCCAGCCGCTCGACGACAAGGCGCGCAAGCAGATCAAGCGCGCGCCGGAGGCGCCCGCGCCAGTGGTCAAACTGGCAGCCCCCGCGCCCCAGGCCGCGCAACCGCTGCGCGAGTCCACACCTGAAGCCGCAGCGCCGCCGCGCGGCAATGGCAATCGCCAGGAGCGCCAGGAACGGCAGGACGCCAAGGAGCCCAAGGACCGGCCGGACAAGGCCGAGCCGAAGGGCCGGGCGCCCGCCGCGCCTGCGCCGAACGCGCCCGAGCCAGCGCGCACAGCAGCGCCCGCGCCGGCCCCGCGCGCACAGGAGCCCGCAGCCGAGCCGCCCGCCCGCCAACGCGGCAATTCGGGCCAGCCCGGCAAGTCGGATCAACCCGGCCGCCCCGAGCCCGCGCCGGCCGACAAGCCGCAACAGCCGGCGCGCAAAGCGCCGCCCGCCACGCCGGTCGTTGCCCCCACGCCGACTGCGCAGCCGGCTGCCCAAGCACCCGCCGCGCCCGCGCCACCCGCGGCCACAGCACCCGCAACGCCAGCCGCATCGGCGCCTGCGGCACGCGCACCGAATCAGAAGAACAAGAAAGATCGCGATGAAACCAATGTCGAAGAAGGCAAAGGCAATCGCAAGCCGTAGGCGCAGCAGCGGCGCCGGGCCACTGCCCTCACTGTCCCGCATCACCCCTCAACCTCAAAGGAGTCTCACCATGAACTTTCGCAGCCCTCTCATCGCCACCTTCGCCGCCATCGCCTTGCTCAGCGCCGCCGGCTGCGCCGTCACACGTGGCCAGGAAACGGTCGGCGCCTACATCGACGACGCCACCATCACAACCCAGATCAAGAGCCGCATGATCGAGAACAAGGCCGTCGATGCCGCCAGCATCAAGGTCGAGACGCTCAACGGCACCGTGATGCTGTCGGGCTTCGCCAAGAACGCCACCGAGAAGGCTACCGCCGAGACGATCGCGCGCGACGTCAACGGCGTGAAGTCGGTGCGCAACGAAATCGCCGTGCGGCCGTAAGGAGTTCGCCATGCTCGAAACCATTGCCGTCATCCTGATCGTGATGTGGCTGCTCGGTCTGGTCACCTCGACCACGATGGGCGGCTTCATCCACATCCTGCTGGTCGTCGCCGTCGTGGTGATCCTGATCCGCGTTGTCCAAGGCCGGCGCATTTAGCAACACACTGAGGTGACACCATGAGCTCGAATCAGATCATCGCCATCGTGCTGATCGTCGCCGGCATCCTGGGCCTGGCCTACGGCGGCTTCAGCTACGACAAACAGACCACAGGCGCCAAGCTCGGCCCGATCGAGTTGAAGGTCACGGAGAAGAAGACCGTCAACGTGCCGATGTGGGCCGGCATCGGCGCCATCGTGGCCGGCGGCTTGCTGCTGGTGGTCGGCGGACGCAAAAGCTAGGGAATGCCGCGCCGCTGGGTGCTGGCCACGGCGGCCATCGGCGTCGACTCTGCAGGCTTGAAGAAGTGACGCTGCCGGCGCTGATGCGCAAGGGCTGTGTCACGCCCGAGTGGCGTGAACGTGACCCCGAACCGGCCGACGCCCATGCACCCTGAACACCAACCCTCGCCGCTCGAGCGGCGCGCGCTGCTGGTGTTGTTGGCCACCGTGTCGGCCGCGATGGTGTGGATCCTGCTGCCCTTCTACGGCACGATCCTGTGGGGCACCATCCTGGCGTTGCTGTTCGCGCCCTTGTACCGCCGCCTGCTGCCGCGCCTGAGAAATCGCCGCACGCTGGCCGCGCTGCTGACCCTGCTGGTCGTGCTGCTGCTGGTGGTGCTGCCCACGGTGCTGATCAGCATTGCCCTGGCACGCGAGGCCGGCGCGGTGTATGAGCGCCTGCAGTCGGGCGCGCTGGATCCGGCGCTCTACTTCCGCGGTGTGTTCGAAGCCCTGCCCGCGGGCGTGACGGCCTGGCTCGACCGCTTCGGCCTGGTCGACTTCAGCATCCTGCAGCAGCGCCTGACCGATGCCCTGGCGCAAGGCAGCCGCTTCATCGCTGCGCAAGCCCTGGGCATCGGCCAGGACACGTTTGAATTCATCGTGCAGCTGTTCATCACGCTCTACCTGGCGTTCTTCCTGATCCGAGATGGCGAAGGCTTGGCGCGCACGCTGCGCCACGCGATTCCGCTGGCGCCGGCGCACCTGAAGGAGTTATCGGCCAAGTTCGCGGTCGTGATCCGCGCCACCGTCAAGGGCAACCTGCTGGTGGCCGCGCTGCAGGGTCTGCTCGGCGGCCTGGCGTTCTGGGTTCTCGGTGTCCAGGGCGCCCTGTTGTGGGCCGTGTTGATGGCCTTTCTGTCGCTGTTGCCGGCCGTCGGTGCGGCGCTGGTGTGGGGGCCGGTGGCCCTGTACTTTCTGCTCAGCGGCGCGCTCTGGCAGGGCCTGGCGCTCACGGCCTGGGGCGTGCTCGTGATCGGTCTGGTGGACAACCTGCTGCGCCCGCTGCTGGTAGGCAAAGACACGCGCCTGCCCGACTATGTGGTGCTGATCACCACTCTGGGCGGCATGGCGGTGTTGGGCATCAACGGCTTTGTGCTCGGCCCAGCGATCGCGGCCATGTTTGTCGCGGTGTGGCACATCTACGGCACGACGCGCGCTACAGGTACTGCCGGCGACCGTTGATGGCGTTGCTGCGCGGATCGCGCGACTGCGCTGCGCGCGACTTGATGTGGCTGCTTTCCCAATGGCAGCCGATCGCCACGCGGCGGTAGCGGCGCACGGGCAGCACCGGGCTGATCACGATGTCGGGCAAGGCAGCCAGCGCCAGTGCCACAGTGTGCGGGCGATGGCGCAGCGCCTGCGCGCCAGCGCACCAGCGCTTGGCCAGGCCCGACCCACAGGCTGTGCGCGACGATGTCCAGAGCCGCCGCGCGAGCCTCAGGCCTCGCGCGCTGGCTTGCCGCGCAGGCGCAGGGCGTTGCCGATCACCGAGACCGAGCTCAGGCTCATCGCCAGCGCCGCGATCATTGGCGACAGCAGCCAGCCGGTGAACGGGTACAGCAGGCCGGCGGCCAGCGGCACGCCGAGGGCGTTATAGACGAAGGCGAAGCCCAGGTTCTGCTTCATGTTGGCAATGGTTTCGTTGGAGATCGCGCGAGCCTGCGCGATGCCGCGCAGATCACCCTTGACGAGGGTGACCTGCGCGCTGTTCATCGCCACGTCGGTGCCGGTGCCCATCGCCACGCCGACATCGGCCTTGGCCAGCGCCGGCGCGTCGTTGATGCCGTCGCCGGCCATCGCCACGACGCGGCCTTCGCGCTGCAACTTCTCCACCAGGGCCAGCTTGTCGGCCGGTGTGACCTCGCCGTGGACCTCGTCGATGCCGAGCTTGGCGGCCACCGCCTTGGCCGTCGTCAGACCGTCGCCGGTGGCCATGATCACGCGCAGGCCGCTGGCCTTGAGCGTCGCCAGGGCCTGGGCGGTGCTGGCCTTGACGGGGTCGGACACCGCCAGCAGGCCGGCGGCTTGGCCGTCGATGGCCAGGTGCATCACGCTGGCGCCCTCGCCCCGCAATGCTTCGGCCTGCGCCTTCAGTGCATCGACGGCGATGCCGAGCTGGGTCATCAGGGCCGTGTTGCCCAGGGCCAATGCCTTGCCACCGACGCTGCCGCGCACGCCCATGCCAGTGCTGGACTCGAAGCCCTCGGCCTTGGCCAGCGCCAGGCCGCGCTCGCGCGCCGCGGCGACTATTGCCGCGGCCAAGGGATGCTCGCTGCCCTGATCCAGGCTCGCGGCCAGGCGCAGCACTTCGTCCTCAGTGAAGCCGGCCGACGCGACTATGCGGTCGAAGCGCGGTTTGCCTTCGGTGAGGGTGCCGGTCTTGTCCACGATCAGGGTATCGACCTTGCGAAAATTCTCGATCGCCGCCGCGTCGCGGAACAGTACGCCCTGCGTCGCGGCCTTGCCGGTGGCGACCATGATCGACATCGGCGTGGCCAGGCCCAGCGCGCAGGGGCAGGCGATGATCAGCACGGCCACCGCATTGATCAGGCCATAGACCCAGCTCGGCTCGGGGCCGAACAAGCCCCAGGCGAAGAAGGTCAGCAGCGCCACACCGACCACGCTGACGACGAAATA
>JANNGJ010000176.1:0-1706 GCA_031403815.1 Burkholderiales bacterium
GGCCGCGGCTGGCTGTTGACGTAGGCCGCGACGTCGAAGGCCTGCTCATCGGTCAGCACCGCAGTGGTGTGGGTCACGCCGCTGGGCATGTTGCCCTTGATGAAGCCGGCGGCCAGCGTGATGCGGGCCATGCCGGCCCCCGTGTTGTAGCTGTCGGCGCCCCACAGCGGCGGGAACTGGTAGCCGTCGCCATCGCCCGCCTTGCCGCGGCGCAGGCCCTGGCCTTTGTCGCCATGGCAGGCCACGCAGGTGCTGGCATAGACCTTCTCCCCGGCCACCGGGTCGGCCGCGCGATCCAGCACTTTGAGCTTCAAGGTGCCGGCGCCTTCGACCTGCGTGCCCACCGCGATGCCGGTGGACAGGAACTTCAGGTACGACAGCATGGCCTTCATCTCAGCGCTGTCCAGCGGCAGCTTGCGGCCGTTCATGCTGCGCTCCATGCAGCCGTTGATGCGCTCTTCGGTGGTCGAGATGGCGTCTTCGCGGCCGCGGTACTGGGGGAAGCTGACGAAGGTGCCGACCCAGGGGTTGCCGAACTTGCGGCCGCCGGCATCGACGTGGCAGGACACGCAGGCCAGGTTGTTGCCGGCATAGCGCTGCTTCGCATCCTTGACCTCGGGGCCGATGTGCTTGTAGGTCTGCTCCATCAAGGCCTTGCCCTGGCGCACCGATTTGCCGAAGGGGTCATCGGCGAGTTTGCCGATGTCGGGCGCTTGCCAGTCCTTTTGCGCCTGGCCAAGGGCAGGCGCGGTCATGGCGGCGCCCAGCGCCAGGGCGATGAGCAAGGCAGGGGTTCGGGTCATCTCGGGCTCCGATCGGAAAAAGATGCGTCGGGCGCGCAGCGGCGCTGCGTCCCTAGCTGAGCTTGTGGCAGCGGCGCGCGCGCAGTCTGTGCGCCAGCGCACAGCGCTCACGCCGCCGCGCCGAACGGCGAGCCCACGCCGGCAATGATGGCCATCGCCGGGCGCCCCAGACAGTGACCCGCGCGGCCACCACGCCGAGCAGGGCGTGGAAGATCAGGCCGCTTGCAGCGCCCGCCCACGCTCTAGCGCCCGCGGCGGTACGCGGGCCTGCAGACCCAGGTGCGTGAGGATCTTCTCGATCACCGGCGCCTCCAGGATCGCAGCGATGACCTTCTGCTCGCCACCGCAGTTCGGGCAGTGCGCCACGTCGAGATCAAACAAGCGCTTGAGCAGCTTGGCCCAACTCAGCCGGACCGGCCGGCGGCCGTCAAGCCGGCGGCGATGTCGGCGCCGAATTCCTGGGCCACGACGCCAGCGTCGGTGATGGACGGATCAATCATGCTTCAGCCAGTGCCGTACAGGCCGCATGTTGCCGGAATCCGGCGTGCGGTGGGGGGGCCGCCCGATGGGCCCGCGATCAAGCCGTTGTTCAGCCCCCGGTACGGCCTTTGGCGCTTCGTTCCTGCGGGCGTTTTGACTCGCGCGGTGCATGCACGGGCGGCGCCGTTTCACGAACCTGTTCGCGCGTCGCCGTGGCATCCGTTTGTCCGTGCGTTGGAAACTGCTGCGGGATCATGGCCGTGCCTTGCTTGTGCGGCGCAACGGGGCTCTTTGGCTGTTTCATGGCGGTCCTTGGGGTGCGGGCCGATGGACCCGCGGGTCATTTCAGGCTTGAGTGTCTTCCCGCATCAGGTGGCGGTCTGTTCGCTGTCGCACCCACCTGCGCGATTGCAAGCCGATCCG
>JANNGJ010000177.1:0-3611 GCA_031403815.1 Burkholderiales bacterium
ATGTTCACGCCTTCGACCATGCGCGCACGTGCGTCGCCGCCGAAGACAACGTCTTTTGCTGCCATGTGTTTCTCTCCTGAATTCTTGGTGGATTACTTGGATTCGACGACGGCGAAGAGGTCTTCCTCGCGCATCACCAGCAGTTCGTCGCCATCGACCTTGACGGTCTGGCCGCTGTACTTGCCGAACAACACGCGGTCGCCGGTCTTGACGTTCGGGACGATGAAGTCGCCCTTTTCGCTGCGCTTGCCGGGGCCGACGGCCAGCACTTCGCCCTGATCGGGCTTTTCGGCGGCGTTGTCGGGAATCACGATGCCCGAGGCGGTTTTGGTTTCTTGCTCGAGGCGCTTGACGATCACGCGATCGTGCAACGGACGAAGTTTCATGTTGTCATCTCCAGTAGTCTCAAAAGTGAGATTGAGAATTGCATGCAACGGAAGTGTGCACACATTCACATCGACTGGCTCGCGCTGTGCGGGAGCCGTTAGCACTCATCTGAGACGAGTGCTAGCAAGACGATTATAGGGGCGCGTGCCCGTTTTTCAAGGCCTGCCGCGACACGCCCGCCACGGCCTCAGTGCCTCGGCTGGTCGTCGGCAGCGTCGGGCACGTCCTCCGACGACGGCGCGGCCGCCACGCGGTAGCCTTCGCTGGCCCAGGCGCCCAGGTCCATCCCGCCACAGCGCGCACTGCAGAAGGGGCGCCAGCGGTTGCTGGGTGCGAAGTCACACGGTTCAGAGCACGACGGGCAAGGCACCTGCCGCCCTTTGCCACTCGACATGGTCATGGGCAGAGGGTGAGTTCGAAGCTGTGGTCTTCGGTCACCGGGCGCATGCGCCCTTCCGCGTCGGCGGCCATCAGGCGAATCGCGACCATCAGGCGGTGGCCCGAGATCTCGGGCACCAGTCCCAGGCTGCTGTCCAGGCGCATGCGCAGCAGGTGATAGGTCTTGCCGGCAGGCAGGCTTTGCTGGAACTGACCAGCCTGTGCGACCACCCGCTGTGGCGTGCCCGACTCGCGCAACAGGCCGAGCAGCACGTTCAAGGCTTCGGCCAGAGGTGTCAAGGTGGCGATCCACTGCATCAGGTCAGCGCGGCGCCGGCTGGCATCGTGTTGCTGCCAGGCGTAGTAGGCCGGCAGATCGAATTCGCAGGTGCCACCAGGGATGTTGATGCGGCTGCGAATACCCATCAGGAACTCGTTGCTGCTCAAGACCGCACCGGCCTTGCCCGGCAACGCGTTGAGACCCGTGAATGCATGCTCGATCCTGGCCAACACGCTGTCGAGCGCTGCCTCCGAGATCGACGGGTTGCCGCGGTAGGCCTGGTACTGGCCCCGATGGCGCTCAAGATCCTTGAGCAGATCACTCTTGAGATCGGCGCGGGAGGCGACATCAACGATCTCGAAGATGGTGGTCAGGGCAAAGTGGTGATCCAGCGCGGTATCGCGCGGCATCAACTGGCCCAGACGATCGAACAGCTGTTCCAGCCGCAACATGGTGCGGATGCTCTCGTTGAACGGGTACTCGTAGCGGACCAAGGCGGGCTTTCGCGGCGCAGCGCTGGACGCCGCGAGGGTCATTGTTCCACAGCGTTTTGCGCCAACGGCTGCCATTGCCGCCACAGCTTGCCGACCGCTGCATCGAGCGCCGCGAGGTCAAGGCCGTCGTTGAAGATCACGGCGTCGGCAATCGCGCGGCGCGCTGTGCGGGAGGCCTGCGCGGCAATGACACGCTGGGTGGCCTCGCGGGTCCAGCCGGGTCGTTGCACCACACGGTCGATCTGGGTGCTCGGCGAACAGTCAACGACGAGCAGGCGGTCCACGCGCGCACGCCAATGCCGCGACTCGGCCAACAGCGGCACGTCGAACACCAACACGCTGCTGTTGGTCGCTGCCGCCTCAATCGCCGCCTCGGCGGCGATCAAGGGATGCAGCACTGCTTCAAGGCGCAGCTTGGCGGCTGGATCAGAGAACGCAAGGGCACGCATCGTGTCGCGATCCAGGCCACCGTCGCTGCCGACGATGGTGTCGCCAAATGCAGCCCACAGAGCGGGCATGGCCGTACCGTTGGCAGCACTGAGTCGGCGGGCGATGGCGTCGATGTCGATGACCGCTGAGCCGCGGCGCGCGAACATCGCGGCGACGGTGCTCTTGCCGCTGCCGATGCCGCCCGTCAGGCCAATCCGCAGCGGCGAGGCCACGTCAAGCCCAACCGATCCAGTCCAGCACGGTGGGGGTGCCAGCGAACATGACGACCAATCCGGCGCCGGCCAAGAAGGGGCCGAAGGGCACGTAGCGGCCCTCGCGCAGGGTCGCAGCGACCTTCATCCCAATGCCGACGGCGGCACCGATGACCGAGGCCAGCAACAGCATCGGCACGATCATCTGCCAGCCCAGCCAGGCGCCCAGCGCCGCCAAGAGCTTGAAGTCGCCGTAGCCCATGCCCTCTTTGCCGGTCGCAAGCTTGAACAACCAATACACCGACCAAAGAGACATATAGCCCGCGACGGCGCCCCATGCAGCGGTGGACAGGGGCAGCGTCCACCCGAGGGCGGACGCGACCAGCCCCGCCCAGAGCAGTGGCAGCGTCAGCGCGTCAGGCAGGACGGTGGTGTCCCAGTCGATCAGCGCCAGTGCGACGAGAACCGCGGCAAACCCGCACCAAAGCAGCGTCGATAGTTGAGCACCGAATCGCCACGCAATGGCGCCAAACAGCAGCGCTGTGGACAGCTCGACGATCGGGTAGCGCGCCGAGATGCGCGCGGCGCAGGCCGAGCAACTGCCCTTCAGCCGGAGCCACCCAATCAGGGGCAGGTTTTCATGCCAAGCCAACGCGTGCCCACAGGCCGGGCAGCGAGAGCGCGGGCTTGCAATCGACAAGGGCGCCAGGCCATCGACCGCGTGGCCCAGTGTCTTGGCCGTGAGCTGATGCTCGGAGCTGGGCATGGCCTTGGCTTTGCCGCCACCAAACACACGGCGCCATGAGTCCTCGTCGGCCAGCTGGTGGGCCACGTCGGCCCACCACCGCCGCTCCAGGATCAGTGGCAGCCGGTGGATCACGACGTTGAGAAAGCTGCCGATACACAGCCCCAGCACAGCCAGGGCGAGAGGCGAAAGCAGCAGGTCCAGCGGCAAGAACTCCTTCATCGGCGCGGCGTCAGACGACCGCACCGAGCTTGAAGATCGGCAGGTACATCGCGCAGATCAAGACACCGCCCAGGACGAGCAAGGGCGGCAATGCGATTCTGGCTTGGCTCGGGGATGGAATGTTCACAGTTGGGAGCAGTGGTTTCGCGGAGACGGCTCGTCTGCCTGGGTGCTATTGCGGACATCGTTCGCCGCGGCCTGCACCTGGCCTTTGAGATTTGTGGCCAGTGGGTCTCGGGCCAAGTGTCGGAATCCGGCGAGAACTTCTCGTTCCCGACCGGTGGTGCGGCCGATGAGGACCGCCTCATCAGCGAACTGTGAGACCAGCTGGTGGGTGGGGTGCTGGTAGAGGGCAGCGAGGTAAACGTCCACCCAGTCGCTGAAGAGCCTTTCCTTTTTTAGCAGCCACAAGAGTTCCTGGACGAGTCGAAGTTCCTGATCGGTGCCTTTGAATTCTTCGATTC
>JANNGJ010000178.1:0-12035 GCA_031403815.1 Burkholderiales bacterium
CCGACCCGTCAGGCGCGCCGCGCCACAGAGTCGGCGATCAAGGAGTTCGCGGTCAAGCGTGCCGAGCTGGAAAAAATCGCTGCCGACAAGATGGCCGCCGCGCATGCCCTGGGCGAGAAGCTCGGCGGCAAGACCGTGACCATCGCCCAAAAGGCCGGTGTCGATGGCCGCCTGTTCGGCTCGGTCACCAATGCCGACGTGTCTGAAGGCTTGAAGAAGCTCGGCTTCGACGTGCCCAAGGCTGGCATCCGCATGCCCAACGGCCCGTTGAAGACAGTGGGCGAGCAGGCCGTGATGGTCTCCTTGCACACCGATGTGTTGGTCGAGGTCAAGGTGCTGGTGGTCGGCGAAGTCGACTGACCCGTCCCTGACATCGCAAGCACAAAGGCCGGCACTGCTGGCCTTTTTTCTTGAGCTCTGAGCTGGTGCATTCGGCTCTGTCAGCGAGGCCGGCTGCGCTGCGTCTGAGCGGTGCACACGGGCAGACACTTATACCGAGATGCCCAGTGACCGTCCACAGACTTGCCCACAGCCGTGGCCCGGTCTGGGTCTTATGATCAGGCTCGCCCATGTCAGCTGTTCTCTTCTCCCGCGACAACAACGCCCCGCGTGACGAGGAAGTCGCGCGCCTGCGCGTACCGCCGCACTCGATCGAGGCTGAGCAAAGCGTGCTCGGCGGCTTGCTGCTCGACAACAGTGCCTGGGACCGGGCGGGCGACTTGCTGACCGACAGCGACTTTTATCGCTACGAGCACAAGGTGATCTACGCGGCGATCGGATCGCTGGTCAATGCGACCAAGCCGGCCGACGTGATCACCGTGTTTGAGCAGATGCAGAGCCTGGGCAAGGCCGAGGAGTGCGGCGGCATTGCCTATCTGAACGCCTTGGCGCAGAGCGTGCCGAGCGCAGCCAATCTGCGGCGTTACGCCGAGATCGTGCGCGAGCGAGCGGTGTTGCGAAAGCTCATCGAAGCCAGCGATGAGATCGCCACCAACGCCTTCAACCCGCAAGGCCGCGCGGTGAGCCAGATCCTCGACGAGGCTGAGGGTCGCATCTTCAAGATTGGCGAAGAAGGCTCGCGCACCAAGCAGGGCTTCCAGAGCATGGACCAGTTGGTGGTCCAGCTGATCGACCGCGTCACCGAGCTGCACGAGAACGGCGCTGAAGAAGTGACCGGCGTGCGCACCGGCTTCATCGATCTGGACCGCATGACGGCCGGCTTGCAGGCCGGCGACCTGATTGTGCTTGCGGCGCGACCGTCGATGGGCAAGACCGCGTTTGCCCTGAACATCGCCGAGAACGTGGCCGTCAACGAAGGCCTGCCGGTGGCCGTGTTCTCGATGGAAATGGGTGCCTCGCAACTGGCCCTGCGCATGGTCGGGTCGCTCGGCCGCATCAACCAGAGCAACCTGCGCACTGGCAAACTCGGCGACGATGAGTGGGGGCGCCTGAGCGAGGCCGTTGACAAACTGAAGACGGCCAGCGTGTTCATCGACGAGACCGCCGCACTCAACTCCTCGGAACTGCGCGCCCGCGCCCGGCGCCAGGCGCGCCAGTGCGGCAAGCTCGGCCTGGTGGTGGTGGACTACCTGCAACTCATGAGCGGCAGCAGTTCAAGCGACGAGAACCGGGCCACCGAGATCGGCGAGATTTCACGCGGCCTGAAGGCCCTGGCCAAGGAGCTGCAGTGCCCCGTGATCGCACTCTCGCAGTTGAACCGAAGCGTTGAGTCGCGCCCCGACAAGCGGCCCATGATGAGTGACCTGCGCGAGTCCGGCGCGATCGAGCAAGACGCCGACATCATCATGTTCATCTACCGCGACGACTACTACAACAAGGAAAGCAAGGAGCCGGGCGTGGCTGAAATCGGTATTGCCAAGCAGCGCAATGGCCCGACCGGCACCGTCAGGCTGACCTTCCTCAAGCCCCTGACGCGATTTGAAAACATGGCCCCGGGCAGTTCCGGCAGCGACGCCTATTGACTTGCAGGCCCGGCTTGCGTTTTGGCAAAGACTGTATATATTTACAGTATGCGCCAAGACTTCACAAGCCCCGCAGGGGCGCCCCCTGCGACCCTCATGTTCATGCCGCGCGCCAGTACCAAGGGCCGAGGCACGGTCTGGGCCATCGAGCACCGCTTCGCCAGTGAACACCATCAGTCGGTCGACGACGGTTGGGGTGTGCTTGAACAGCTGGCACGCGAAGAGGCGGTGTCACCGCAGACCGAGATCATCGAGCAACGCGTCAAGACCATCCTGTCCGGCAACGACTCGCCTGACATTCCTTTCGACCTGTCGATCAACCCCTACCGCGGCTGTGAGCACGGCTGCGTCTACTGCTTTGCCCGGCCGACTCACAGCTACCTGAACCTGTCGCCTGGGCTGGACTTCGAAACCAAGATCATCGCCAAGGTCAATGCCGCCGAGCGCTTGCGCGAAGCCTTGGCCTCGCGCAGCTACGAAGCCCTGCCGCTGAACATTGGCTCAGCCACCGATGCCTACCAGCCTGCCGAGCGTCGGCTGCGCATCACACGCTCGCTGATCGAAGTCTTGGCCGAGCACCGCCATGCCTTCTCCATCATCACCAAATCGTCCGGCATCGAGCGCGACATTGACCTGCTGGCGCCCCTGGCGCGTGAGCGCCTGGTGTCGGTGTACATGTCCATCCCCACGCTCGATGCCGAACTCGCCCGCGTGATGGAGCCCAGGGCCACGGCGCCCGCGCGGCGTCTGCGCACGATCGAACGCTTGGCGCAGGCTGGAATTCCTGTGGGCGTGAGCGTCTCGCCGCTGATCCCGTTTCTGAATGAACCCGAACTGGAGCAGGTGCTCGCGCAGGCCCGTGATGCGGGCGCAACAACGGCGTTCGCCACAGTGCTGCGCCTGCCGTGGGAGGTCAACCCCTTGTTCCAGCAATGGCTGCAGACCCATTTTCCAGATCGAGCCGCGCGGGTGATGGCGCGGGTTCGCGACCTGCGCGGTGGGCGCGACAACGACAGCCGGTTCGGCCAGCGCATGCGTGGACAGGGCGTTTGGGCGCAGCTGTTGGCGCAGCGTTTCGAGAAGGCGACCGAGCGGCTGGGCTTGGCGCGCCAGCGAGTCGAGTTGGATCTGTCCAAATTTCGCCGTCTGCCAGACCTGGATTCAGCACTGGCCCAGCGCGCTCTTTTCTAGGTCGGGGCCTTGCGCAATCGCCCTTGCCATGCCAACCACAGGTGGTGAGAGGCCAACGTCAGCGCCAGGCAGATCCAGGCCGTCCACAGTGTGTGGCTGGGGTAATGCGCACCGCGCAAGGCCTGGCCTGTGCCGAATGCCAGGCCAAAGCCGATGACCACAGCCAACCAGCGGCGGGCGGCCACGGGGTGACGCTGCCTGAGCGCGAAGAAGCCCGTCAGAAAGGAAAATGCCGCCGAGGCGTGGCCCGAGGGAAAGCAACCGCCGCCGCCCTGGTCAGGTGTGCCCCAGCGCCAATGCGAAACGTAGACCGCCGTGCCGCCGAACTCGGCCAGTGACCAGGGGCAGCTGGTCAGGCTGGCGTGCTTGAGCATCGGGATCACCAGCAGGCACAGCAGGCTGGTCGCCAGCCACCAGATGCGTTCGCGCAGGCTCAGATCACGCGCGAATGGCAAGGGGCGCCACAGCTGAAGCACCAGCGCCGCCAGCACGATCCAGCCCACAGCGCGGCCACCCTGGTGCATCACAACCGTTGTGAACCACGCTTCGCGCAGTGCAAAGCCGGCCCCATTGCCCCACTGGCGCATCGCGCTGAGGTCGATTGCTGCCAGGTCCCACAGCAGCAGCATGGCCAGCAGACCGAGGCACCAAGCCAAGTCGCGGCCAAGTCGGTCACGTTCGCTGCTTATCGAAGACGTGCCGGCCGGGTGCACGGTTCTGGCGTTAGAAGAGACCGTGCTTTTGCGGTGACCTTGCGCGCGAGGTCACTTGAAGAGGTCTTTGACCCTGTCGGTCCAGCTCTTGGCATCCGGCGAGTGGCGCTCACCACCCTTCTTCAAGGACTCGTCAAGCTCGCGCAGCAGCTTCTTCTGGTGCTCGGTCAGCTTGATCGGCGTTTCGACAGACACGTGGCAGTAGAGATCACCCGGATAACTTGAACGCAGGCCCTTGATGCCCTTGCCACGCAGGCGGAAGGTCTTGCCGTGCTGGGTGCCTTCGGGCAGCTCGATCTCTACCTTGCCGGACAGCGTGGGCACTTCGATCGCACCACCGAGCGTCACCGTGGCCAGGCCAACGGGCACGGTGCAGTGGAGGTCGTCGCCGTCACGCTCGAAGATGTCATGCTGGCCGACGCGGATCTCGATGTACAGGTCGCCCGAGGGCCCGCCATTGGCACCGGGCTCACCGTTGCCGGCCGAGCGAATTCGCATGCCTTCGTTGATGCCGGCGGGGATCTTCACTTCCAGCGTCTTCTGCTTCTTCAACTTGCCTGCGCCGTGGCAGGTCACGCAGGGCTCGGGAATGATCTTGCCGGTGCCGCGGCATTGCGGGCAAGTTTGCTGGATGCTGAAGAATCCCTGACGCAGGTGTACCGTGCCGTTGCCATTGCATTGCGGGCAGGTCTTGGCACTGGTGCCCGCTTTGGCGCCGCTGCCGCTGCAGGTTTCGCAGCTCTCCCAGCTCGGGATGCGAATCTGCGTGTCCTTGCCATTTGCGGCTTCTTCGAGCGTGATTTCCAGCGCGTAGGACAGGTCAGCACCTCGGAAAACCTGCTGGCCGCCACCGCGTCGACCGGCCGCAGCCCCACCACCGCCGGCAAAGATGTCGCCAAAGATATCGCCGAAGGCTTCGGCAAAGCCACCGAAACCTTCCTGGCCTGGCGCACCGCGGAAGCCACCCATGTTCGGGTCGACGCCGGCGTGCCCGTACTGGTCATAGGCCGCGCGCTTTTGCGTGTCGGAGAGCATCTCGTAGGCCTCCTTGGCCTCTTTGAATTTCTCCTCCGACGCTTTGGCTCCGTCACCCTGGTTACGGTCAGGGTGGTACTTCATGGCCAGCTTGCGGTAGGCCTTCTTGATGTCTTCCTCGCTCGCGTTTTTCGGAACGCCGAGGGTCTCGTAGTAGTCGCGCTTGGCCATGAACGCTTTCAGTACGTCATAAACGGAGCCGCCGCGTCGAGCCGGGCACAGGGTGCTTCGACTCGAGCGCGGCGCGGTGCGTCAGCGGGCTCGCGGCCCGCTGGCGCCATCACTTCTTGACTTCCTTGAACTCGGCGTCGACCACGTTGTCGTCACCGGCCGTGTCGGCCTTGGCCGCCGCCGGCTGCGGTTGTTCGCCAGCGCTGGCACCTTGCGCCGCAGCGGCTTTCTGCACGTCGGCGTACATCTTCTCCGACAGCTTCTGGCTGGCCGCCATCATGGCGTCCGTCTTGGTTTCGATCATGGCTTTGTCGTCACTCTTGAGCGCCTCCTCGACGTCCTTGACCGAGGCCTCGATCTTGGCCTTCTCTTCGTCGCTGAGTTCCTTGCCGTGCTCGACCAGGCTCTTCTTCACGCTGTGCATCATGGCGTCGGCGTGGTTACGCGCCTGCACCAGTTCAAGCTTCTTTTTGTCCTCGTCGGCGTTCAGCTCGGCGTCTTTGACCATCTTCTGGATCTCGTCTTCCGACAAGCCTGAGTTGGCCTTGATGGTGATCTTGTTTTCCTTGCCGGTGCCCTTGTCCTTGGCATGCACATGCAAGATGCCGTTGGCATCGATGTCGAAAGCGACTTCGATCTGCGGCAGGCCGCGCGTGGCCGGCGGGATGCCCTCCAGGTTGAACTCGCCGAGCGACTTGTTGCCAGCCGCCATCTCTCGCTCGCCCTGGTAGACCTTGATCGTCACCGCCGGCTGGTTGTCGTCGGCGGTGCTGAACACCTGTGCGAACTTGGTCGGGATGGTGGTGTTCTTCTTGATCATCTTGGTCATCACGCCGCCCAGCGTCTCGATGCCCAGGCTCAGCGGGGTCACGTCGAGCAGCAGCACGTCCTTGCGGTCGCCGCCGAGCACCTGGCCCTGAATGGCAGCACCGACGGCCACGGCTTCGTCGGGGTTGACGTCCTTGCGCGGCTCCTTGCCGAAAAACTCCTTGACCTTGTCCTGCACCTTGGGCATGCGAGTCATGCCCCCCACCAGGATCACGTCGTCGATCTCGGTCAACTTGACGCCGGCATCCTTCACGGCGATGCGGCAAGGCTCCATCGTGCGCTCGATCAGCTCATCGACCAGCGATTCGAGCTTGGCGCGCGTGAGCTTGATGTTGAGGTGGCGCGGGCCGTTCGCGTCGGCCGTGATGTAGGGCAGGTTGACGTCGGTCTGAGTCGAGTTTGACAGCTCGATCTTGGCCTTTTCGGCGGCTTCCTTCAGCCGCTGCAGGGCCAGCACGTCCTTGGTGAGGTCGACGCCCTGGTCCTTCTTGAACTCGGTGACGATGTAATCGATGATGCGCTGGTCGAAGTCTTCGCCGCCCAGGAAGGTGTCGCCGTTGGTCGACAGCACTTCGAACTGCATCTCGCCATCGACATCGGCAATCTCGATGATGGAGATGTCGAAGGTGCCGCCGCCAAGGTCGAACACAGCGATCTTGCGGTCGCCCTTGCCGTGCTTGTCCAGGCCGAAAGCCAGCGCGGCCGCAGTCGGCTCATTGATGATGCGCTTGACGTCCAGGCCGGCAATGCGGCCGGCGTCCTTGGTCGCCTGGCGCTGGCTGTCATTGAAGTAGGCCGGCACCGTGATCACGGCCTCGGTGACTTCTTCGCCGAGATAGTCCTCGGCGGTCTTCTTCATCTTGCGCAGCACTTCGGCGCTGATCTGCGGCGGCGCCAGCTTCTTGCCGCGCACTTCAATCCAGGCGTCGCCGTTGTCAGCCGCGGCGATGGTGTAGGGCATCAGGTCGATGTCCTTCTGCACTTCCTTCTCGGTGAACTTGCGACCGATCAGGCGCTTGGCGGCATACACCGTGTTGCGCGGGTTGGTCACGGCCTGGCGCTTGGCAGAGGCCCCGACCAGGACCTCACCGTCTTCCTGGTAGGCAATGATCGACGGCGTGGTGCGTGCACCCTCGCTGTTCTCGATCACCTTGGTGGTGTTGCCCTCCATGATGGCGACGCACGAGTTGGTCGTGCCCAGGTCGATGCCGATGATCTTGCCCATGGTCTGTGCTCCTGATAGAGTGAAATCTGCTTATGTTCGAGTTGTGGATGGGCGGACCGCTTTCAAGCCCGCCGCGGCGTCAATTCCGCATCATTTCGGTGCAGTCACGATGACCAAGGCCGGCCGCAGCACGCGGTCGCTGATCAGGTAGCCCTTCTGCAGCACGGTGACCACGGTGTTGGCTTCCTGCTCGGCTGGTACGACACTGATGGACTGGTGCTGCCGCGGGTCAAATTTGGTGCCCGCCGGGGGCGCAATCTCGACCACCTTGTTGCGCTCCAGGGCCGCGGTGAGTTGGCGCAGCGTGGCATGCACGCCTTCCAGCACCTGGGTGGTGGCGGCGTCGGGCAGGGCAATGGCGGCTTGCAGGCTGTCCATTACCGGGAGCAGGCTCTCGGCGAAGGATTCGACCGCGTACTTGCGCGCCTTGGACATTTCTTCATCGGCGCGGCGGCGGGTGTTCTCAGCCTCGGCCCGGGCGCGCAAGAAGGCGTCATTGACCTCGGTGAAGCGGGCTTGCAGCTCGCTCAGCTGGACCTCCGCTGTGGTCTCTGGCTGCACAAGGCCTGCCTCCAGGACGGGTTCGGGGGGGGCAGGGATTTGGGGCTCCAGCGTCGTCATGTTCTGGGTTGGAAATCAAGGGTGTGTCGGCCAGATGGGGATCAATCCCGTGGCTTCAAGAGGGTCATCCCGACGGATCGTTTAGGGACGGCAGCCCAGCGGCCTGCGCGTCAGCCGCGTTCGTCGTCGATCGACGCGCTCCAGCGCTGCCACTGCACCTGGCTGCGCTCGATGTCGCGCCGGTCGCGCTTGGTCGGGCGGCCCTGTTCGAGACTCTGGGCGGGCTCAGGTGCCAGTCGCCGGGCCTCCGCGACGCGGGCGCGTTCAGCCAGGCTGGCAGCGCTCTCCTGGTACAGGGTCTGGGCGACGGGTGCCGGTCCGCGCTGCAAAGACAGGGCCAAGACTTCCAGCGTGCGCTGCACGCCGCCATCTGAGCGCAGCACCAGCGTGTCGCCTGGGCGCAATTCGCGCGCCGGTTTCGCCGCCTGGCCGTTGACGTCGATGCGCCCGCGATCTGCCGCTTCGGCGGCCAGGGCGCGGGTTTTGAACAAGCGTGCCACCCACAACCACTTGTCCAGCCGCACGCGATCGATTGCCATTGACATCGGCGGCCATTATCGACCGGGCGGCATCCGTGTTTGTCCGGGGGGCTGATGCGGCTGCGGCGGGGCCGACAGCAGGCATGATCGCCTCAAGCCCTTACTGACTCGATGGAGAACTCTGATGCGTCGCGATGCCTTTCTGAAGACCCTGGCCGGACTGGCCGCTGCTGGCGCGCTGCCCTCAGCCGCCTACGCTGCCGCTGCCAACCTGAAGATGATGATCCCTGCCAACCCCGGCGGCGGCTGGGACACCACCGGTCGCGCGCTCGGCAAGGCGCTGCAGGATGCCGGCGCAGCTGCCAGCGTCAGCTTCGACAACAAGGGCGGCGCAGCGGGCGCCTTGGGTTTGGCCCAATTTGTCAACGCCAGCAAGGGTGATCCGAACGCCATCATGGTGATGGGCGCCGTCATGCTGGGCGGCATCATCACTGGCAAGCCGCCGGTGAGCCTGTCGCAAGCCACGCCAATTGCCCGCCTGACCAGCGAGTACAACGTCTTTGTGCTGCCGGCAGCGTCGCCGCTCAAGACCATGAAGGACGTGGTCGAGCAGATGAAGAAAGACCCGGGCAGCGTCAAGTGGGGCGGTGGCTCGCGCGGCTCGACCGAGCACACCGCCGCCGCCATGATCGCGCGGGCCGTGGGCGTTGACCCGCCCAAGATCAACTACGTCGCCTTCCGCGGCGGCGGCGAGGCCACGGCGGCCATCCTGGGCGGCAACGTCACGGTCGGTGGCAGCGGCTACAGCGAGTTTGCCGAGTACATCACCACCGGCAAGATGCGTGCGTTGGCCGTGACCTCGGACAAGCGTTTGAAGGGCGTGGATGTGCCGACGCTTAAGGAGCAGGGCATCGATGTCGTGATCGGCAACTGGCGCGGTGTTTACGGCGGCCCCGGCATCACGGCCGAGCAACGCAAGCAACTGACCGAGTTGGTCGTCAAGGCGACCAAGAGCAAGGCCTGGGCGGAATCGCTCGAGAAGAACAACTGGACCGCGGCCTTGATGACCGGCCCGGATTTCGACAAGTTCGTTGATGACGAGTTCGCCAGCTTGCGGGCCGTGATGGCCAAGTCAGGAATGATCTGATGCCTGCCAAGCGCGCCGAACTCGGCGTCGGCGCGGGAGTGCTGGCACTGGGCGCCGTGTTGGCGGCTGGCGCGGTTGGCATCACTGGCGAAGCCGGATACGGTGGCGTGGGGCCGAACTTCCTGCCCTGGGTTGTTTCGGTCTCCTTGATCGTCTGCGGCGCCTTTCTGTTGTGGGAAGCCTGCAGCGGTGGCTTTCGCGAGATGGAGGCGCCCGAAGGCGCCGCGACCGGCCATTGGCAAGGTTTTGCCTGGGTTTCGGCCGGGCTGCTGGCGAATGCGGCCTTGCTCACCAGCATCGGCTTCGTGCTCAGTTGCGCCCTGTGTTTCGCGCTTGCGGTGCGTGGCTTCAAGTCATCGCAGGGTTTGCCCAGCGGCGGCATGCGGGGCTGGGTGGTGGCTGCGCTGACGGGCGTGGCCATCGCCGCGCCAGTGTTCTGGATGTTCACGAAGCTGCTGGCCATCAACCTGCCCGGCCTGACCTCGACAGGGTGGTTGTGATGGACATCCTCGGCTTGCTCTGGCAAGGCTTCCAGACGGCGGGCACGCCGATCAACCTGATGTGGGCGCTGCTCGGCTGCACCCTGGGCACGGCCGTGGGCGTGCTGCCCGGCATCGGGCCCGCCACGGCTGTGGCGATGCTGCTGCCAATCACCCTGAAGGTCGAACCCACGGCCTCGATGATCTTCTTTGCCGGCATCTACTACGGCGCCATGTATGGCGGCTCGACGACCTCGATCCTGCTCAACACGCCGGGCGAAGCCGGCTCGATGGTGACGGCGCTCGAAGGCAACAAGATGGCCAAGAATGGCCGTGCCGGGGCCGCGCTGGCCACGGCGGCGATCGGGTCCTTCGTCGCCGGCACCATCGCCACCGTGCTGGTGACCCTGTTTGCGCCCATCGTTGCGATGTACGCCGTCAAGCTCGGGCCGCCGGAGTACTTCCTGTTGATGCTGCTGGCGTTTTGTACCGTCAGCGCCGTCCTCGGCAAGAGCACAGTGCGGGGCCTGACCGCCTTGTTCGTCGGACTGGCCATGGGTCTGGTCGGCTTGGACCAGATTTCGGGTCAGGCGCGCTACACCGGCGGCGTGCCCGAATTTCTCGACGGCCTGGAGGTGGTGCTGGTTGCCGTCGGCTTGTTTGCCGTGGCCGAGGCGCTGTACGCCGTGCTGTACCAGGGCCGTGTCGTCGAGACGCAGAACAGGCTGTCCAAGGTCCACATGAGCGGGGCCGAGTGGCGGCGCTCGTGGCCCGCGTGGTTGCGCGGCACCGGCATCGGCTTTCCCTTCGGCTGCATCCCTGCGGGAGGCAGCGAGATCCCGACCTTTCTGAGCTACGCGACTGAGAAGAAGCTCTCCACACACAAGGAGGAGTTCGGCAAGGGCGGGGCCATCGAGGGGGTCGCCGGTCCCGAGTCGGCCAACAACGCCGCCGTGACGGCCACCTTGATCCCGCTGTTGACGCTCGGCATCCCGACCTCGAACACCACGGCCATCCTGCTCGGCGCGTTCCAGAACTACGGCATCCAGCCCGGGCCGCAATTGTTCGACAAGAACGGCGCCCTGGTCTGGGCTTTGATTGCATCGCTCTACATCGGCAACGTGATGCTGCTGATCCTGAACTTGCCATTGGTCGGCTTGTGGGTCAAGCTGCTCAAGTTGCCCAAGGCGCCGCTTTACGCCGGCATCCTGATCTTCGCCACGGTGGGCGTGTACGGCATGCGCCAGTCGGCCTTTGATCTGGTGCTGCTCTACGTGATCGGGCTGCTGGGCGTACTGATGCGCCGCTATGACTTTCCGACCGCGCCCGTCGTCGTCGGCATGATCCTGGGGCCCTTGGCGGAGGCGCAACTGCGCAATGCCATGTCGATCGGCGAAGGCAAATGGACCGTCTTCATCGAGCGCCCGATGTCGCTGGCGCTGCTGGTGGTCGTCGTCGCGGTGCTGGTCCTGCCGCGCGCCGCCAAGCTGCTGCGCCGGCCAGTCGCTTCCCGCTAGCTCAGTCTTTGGCGCCCATGGCCAAGGCGCGGGCGCGCTGGGCTGCCTGGGCGGCAGCGTCGACCTCGTTGGTGGTGCTCGGCCACCCTTGCAGATGACGCAGGGCAATCGCGCTCAGGGCGGCCAGCCACTCGTGCTGGTCATTGAGGCAGGGGATGTAGTGAAAGGTCTCGCCGCCCGCCTCCAGGTAGGCGGCACGCGCTTCCTGGTCGATTTCTTCGAGCGTTTCGAGGCAGTCGGCAGTGAACCCGGGGCACATCACGTCGATGCGCTTGACGCCCTGGCGGGCCAGTTCCACCAGCGTTGGCTCGGTGTAGGGCGTGAGCCATTTGGCCTTGCCGAAGCGGCTCTGGAACGTGACCACCAGTTCGCCCTTGGCCAAGCCCAGGCGCTCGCCCAGCAGGCGCGCGGTGACATGGCACTCGCAGTGGTACGGGTCGCCCAGCAGCAAGGAGCGCTCCGGCACCCCGTGGAAGCTGAGCACCAGGCGTTCGCCACGGCCATGGATCTGCCACTGACTGCGCACGCGCTGCGCCAGGGCTTCGATGTAGCCGGCGTCGTCGTGATAGTGGTTGACGAAGCGCAGTTCAGGCTGGCGCCGCTGCGTCTGCATCCAGGCCATGACGGCGTCGTTGACGCTGGCCGTG
>JANNGJ010000179.1:0-6894 GCA_031403815.1 Burkholderiales bacterium
TCTGCGCGGCGAGGTGCAAGACACGGCCCGCGGCACGCGCCAGGAGCTGGCGCAAAACCTCTCCGGCATGCAGCAGTCGCTGCTGGCCCAGTCGGGTGACGTGGCGCGCACGCAGAACGAGCAGATCGATTCCTTCCGAACCCAGCTGGCCGCCATGCAGCAAGGGCTGGCCGAGCAGACGCGCGCTGCGCGCGATGCGCAGGACGCCGCCTTGCACCGCTTCGGCCAGGCCCAGGCCGAGCAGTTGCGCGCGCTCACCGACGGCAATGACAAGCGCATGGCCGAAGTGCGCCAGACGGTGGAGACCAAGCTCAGCGCGATCCAGGCTGACAACGGCCAGCGCCTGGAGCAGATGCGCGCCACGGTGGACGAGAAGCTGCACGCCACGCTCGAGTTGCGCCTGGGTGAGAGCTTCAAGCAGGTCGCCGATCGACTCGAGCAGGTGCACAAGGGCCTGGGCGAGATGCAGACCCTGGCGCGCGATGTCGGCTCGCTCAACCGCGTGCTCACGAACGTGAAGACGCGTGGCATCTTCGGCGAGGTGCAATTGGCCGGGCTCCTCGAGCAGGTCTTCACGCCGGAGCAGTTCGCCACCAACGTCGAGACCGTGCCGGGCAGCGGCGCGCGCGTCGAATTCGCGATCCGTCTGCCGGGTCGCGGCAGTGATGGCGCGGCCAATGCCGCCGTGCCGCTGTGGTTGCCAATCGACGCCAAGTTCCCGCGCGAAGACTACGAACGCTTGCTCGATGCGCAGGAGCGCGCCGACATGGCCGGCGCCGAAGCCGCCGGCAAGGCCATCGAGGCCCAGCTCAAGCAAGAGGCGCGCAGCATCAGCCAGAAATACGTGCAGGCGCCGCACACCACCGATTTCGCGATCCTGTTCGTTCCCACCGAGGGCCTGTACGCCGAGGCCTTGCGCCGGCCCGGCTTGGTCGAGGCCTTGCAGCGCGAACACAAGGTGATGCTGGCCGGCCCGACCACGCTGCTGGCCACACTCAACAGCTTGCAAATGGGTTTCCGCACCCTGGCACTGGAGCGCCGCAGCGCCGAGGTCTGGCAAGTGCTGGGCGCCGTGAAAACCGAGTTCGGCAAGTTCGGTGACGTGCTGGCCAAGACCAAGAAAAAGCTCGACGAGGCCAGCAGCACCATCAATCAGGCCGAGGTGCGCACGCGCGCCATGGAGCGTCAACTGCGCGGGGTCGAGGCGATGCCGGTGGCCGGCGCGCCGGGCCTGCTCGGCTTGCCTCGTAGCGACGAAGCAAGCGACGAAGCGAGCGATGAACCGCGCGACGACCTTCAGGCAGGCGGATGACCCAGGCCACTGGCGCGGCGGCTGCGCCGCGCAGCGCGTTTGTGCTGGTCGTCACCACCTTGATCGGCCTGCACGCCTGTATGGCGGCCACGCGCATGGCTGCCAGCCTGGCGGTGCTCAAGCAGGGCCATCCGGACTGGGTGGTCGGCGTCTTGCTCAGCCTGTACGCGGTGGCGCCGATCGGTTTGTCGCTGTGGGCGGGCCGGCTCGCTGACCGCCATGGCTTTCAGCGTCCGGTGGCGTGGGCGGTGGGGCTGTCGCTGGTCGGCGCGGCCTTGCCGGTGGCCACCCAACACCTGGCCGTGCTGGCGCTGTCGGGCCTGCTCACCGGCGGCGGTTTGAGCGTGGCGGCGGTGGCCATCCAGCGTGAGGCCGGGCTGATGGCGCGCGACGCCAGCGATTTGAAGCGCGTTTTCAGTTGGGTTGCACTCGGGCCGGCGCTGTCGAACACGCTGGCGCCGGTGATCGTGGGCTTGTTGATCGACCATGTCGGGTTTTTCGCTGCGTTTGCATTCGGCGCCTTGTTGCCGCTGTTGGCGGTGGCGGCTGCCTGGCGCGTGCCACGCAAGCCGCCGCTGCCGGCCGACCATGTGCACAAGCCGGCGCCCGGCCACGCCTTCGAGTTGCTGCGCATGCCGATGCTGCGCAACCTGCTGCTGGTCAACGTGGCCTTTGCGGCGGCCTGGGATGCACACAGCTTTACTGTGCCCGTGGTCGGCCATGCGCGCGAGCTGAGCGCCTCCGCCATCGGCCTGGTGCTGGGCTCGTTTGCTGTGGCCGCCACCCTGGTGCGCCTGGCCATCTCGACCTGGGCCGATCGCATTGACGACAGCCGGGCCTTGCTGGCAGCGTTGACGCTGGCCAGTGCGGTGCTGCTGGTCTATGCCTGGCTGCCGGGGGCCGCCGGCATGATGATCGGCTCGGCCTTGCTGGGCCTGGCGCTCGGCTCGGTGCAGCCCATGATCCTGTCGACCCTGCACCAGGCCGCGCCGCCGGACCGGCAGGGTCAGGCGCTGGCGCTGCGCATGATCTTCACCAATGTGGCCACCATCTTGATGCCGGCCGGGTTCGGCCTCTTGGCACTTGTCAGCAGCAACGCGGCGCCAATGTGGCTGATGGCGCTGATGCTGGTGGCGGCCCGGTGGCCGGCGCGACGGCTGCGCCGACCCGCCGCGTCAGAAGCGGATGCCGGTCGGGTTTGAACCCGGGTCGGCTGTCGCAGGGGCCGTGGGCGGTGCGGGCCGCGTCGGCGTTGCGGCCCGGCGCTCCGTCAGCGGCGTGGCGGCTGGCGGCGCATAGTTGGCCGGCAAAAGTGACTGGCGCGGGTAGCCCGCCACGTCGAGGGTCTCGTCCCAGGCGGCGGGGGCATAGCCGCGCAGGGCTTGCTCGCCCACCTTGAGCACCGGGGCCTCGGTACCGCCCACGACCCGGGTCCAGGCCTCGCGGTCTTCGTTGGTCTCGGCGATGCGCTCGCTGTAGGGCACCCCGCGACGTGCCAGCAGGCCGCGGGCCAGCGCGCAGGCTTCGCCACAGTCCTTCATGGTGTACAGCAGCACCGGGAAGCGCGACGCCACCTGGCGCAGGGCAAAGGGCAAGGCGGGGTCGCTGGCGCGGCCGGTGTCACCACTCACGGGCATCACCTTGCCCTCGCTGGCGGTCGGCGGGCGGTCGGTGTAGGTCACCCGGCCATCGGGCCCAATGACCTTGAACAAGGCGTGAGCGGCGGGCGTTGCGAGGAGCAAGAGCGTGGCCGCAAGACAGGTCAGCAGGGCAGGTGAGCGCATGGTCTGCAATCTAACCGGGTTGGGCCGCGGACTCAAGCCATGCCTTGGTGGCGCAGCAGTGCATCGATACGGGGTTCACGACCCCGAAAGGCGGTGAAGTTCTCAAGCGCGCTGCGGCTGCCCCCCGGCTTCGAGGATTTCTTCACGAAAGCGCCGACCTGTCGCCACCGACAAGGCCCCGGCCTCTTCAAACGCGCTCCAGGCGTCGGCAGACAGCACTTCGGCCCACTTGTAGCTGTAGTAGCCGGCCGAGTAACCACCTGCAAAGATGTGCGAGAAGCTGTGCTGAAAGCGGTTGAAGGCGGGCGAGCGCAGCACCGAGACCTCGGCACGCACCTCGTCAAGCACTTGCTGAACACGTCGGGCGGCATCGGCTTCGGCATGGATACGCAGGTCGAACAGGCCCATCTCGATCTGGCGCAGGGTGCCCAGGCCGCTCTGGAAGTTCTTTGCCGCCACCATCTTGTCGAACAGCGCGCGTGGCAGCGGCAAGCCGCTGTCGACATGGGCTGTCAGGCGCTGCAACACATCAGCCTCCCAGCAGAAGTTCTCCATGAACTGGCTCGGCAACTCGACCGCGTCCCATTCCACACCCGACAGGCCCGAGACACCGATATCTTCGATGCGCGTGAGCATCAGGTGCAGGCCGTGGCCGAACTCGTGGAACAGCGTGATCACGTCGTCGTGAGTCAGAAGGGCCGGATCGTTGCCGACAGGCGCGGCGAAGTTGCAGGTCAGGCTGGCCACCGGTGTCTGCGTCGAGCCATCGGGCCGGGCCCAGCGCAGGCGCACGTCGTCCATCCAGGCGCCGGGCCGTTTGCCGACGCGGGCGTAGGGGTCGAGGTAAAACTGGGCCAGCAGTTGGCCGTTGCGCTCGACACGGTAGAAGCGCACGCTGTCGTGCCAGACCGGCGCCACGTCAGCAGTGATCGTGACTTCGAAGACGGTCTGGACGATCTCGAACAAGCCGGCCAGCACGCGCGGCTCGGTGAAGTAGCGCTTGACCTCCTGGTCGCTGAAGGCAAAACGCGCTTCCTTCAACTTCTCGCTGGCGTAGGCCAGGTCCCAGGACGCCAGGTCGGGCAAGCCCAGCTCAGCCGCGGCGAAGCGGCGCAACTCGGCCAAGTCTTGTTCGGCGTGGGGGCGCGCCCGCTTGGCCAGGTCGCGCAGGAAGCTCTGCACCTCGGCGGCCGAGCGCGCCATCTTGGGCACCAGCGAGAGCTCGGCGTAGTTGGCGTGCCCCAGCAGGGCCGCGGCTTCCTGGCGCAATGCCAGCAGCTCGTCCATCAGGGGGCCGTTGTCGCGCTCGAGCGGGCCCAGTTCGCTGGCCCGCGTGACGTAGGCGGTGTAAAGCGCCTGGCGCAGCGCACGGTTTTGCGCGTACTGCATCACCGGGCCGTACACGGGGTAGTGCAGGCTCAGCCTGTGGCCCTCGCGGCCCTCGGCCTGGGCGGCCTCGCGCGTGGCTTGCAATACATCGGCGGGCACGCCGTCAAGCTCGGCCAGGCTGGCATCGTGGAAAAAACCATCGGTGGCGTCGAGCACATGCTCGCTGTACTGCTGCTCAAGGTCGGCCGCGCGTGCCTGGATGGCGGCGAAGCGGGCCTTGTCGGGGCCGCTCAACTCGGCACCTGAGAGCACGAAGTCGCGCAGGGCGTTGGCCAGGGCCTTGCGCCGCGGCGCGGCCAGTTCAGCCGCGGCGGGGCTGGCGGCGATGGCCTTGTACTTGGCGTAGAGCCGCTCGTCGGCGCCCAGCCGGGTGTGAAAGTCCGTCAGCTTGGGCAGGTTCTCGGTATAGGCCGCGCGCAGCGCCGGCGTGTCGGCCACTGCGTTGAGGTGCGATACGGCGCCCCAGGCGCGGCTCAGGCGCTCGGTGGCGACATCGAGCACCGCAGACATCGCGTCGTAATCGGCCGCCACCATGGGACTGACCGCGCGTTCCAGCGCGGCATTGGCCTGCGCCAGCAGGGTGTCAACGGCCGCGGTGACGTGCTCCGGGCGGATTGCGTCGAAGGCCGGCAGATCGGTGATGTGGAGCAGGGGGTTGGTCATGGTGTGTGGGAGTCAGAGCGAAGCCGCTTGTTCCGCGGCCTGCAAGGTGTTGGCCAGGAGCATGGCAATCGTCATAGGTCCGACGCCGCCGGGCACCGGCGAAATCCAGCCCGCCACGGCGCTCACGCCCGCGAAGTCAACGTCGCCGCACAGCTTGCCGGCTTCATCGCGGTTGATGCCAACGTCGATCACGATGGCGCCGGGCTTGACCATGTCGCCGGTCAAGGTGCCGCGGCGGCCGACGGCGGCAACCACGATGTCGGCCTGCCGCGTGTGAAGCGCCAGGTCGGGCGTGGCGCTGTGGCAGACCGTGACGGTGGCGTGGGCTTGCAGCAGCAACAAAGCCATCGGCTTGCCGACCGTGTTGCTGCGGCCAATCACCACGGCGTGTTTGCCACGCAGCGGCACGCCGGTGCTTTCGATCAACTTCATGCAGCCGGCCGGAGTGGCCGGACGCAGGCCGGGCAGGCCGCTCATCAACTCACCGGCGCTGGCGACAGAAAAGCCGTCGACATCCTTGGCCGGGGCGATGGCTTCGATGACGCGGTGGGCGTCGAGGTGGCGGGGCAGCGGCATCTGCACCAGGATGCCGTGGATCAAGGTGTCGGCGTTCAGCGCAGCAATGCGTGCCAACAGCGCGGCCTGCGTCATCGCCGCGTCGTAGCGTTCGAGCACGGAATGCAGGCCGGTGTCATGGCAAGCCTTGACCTTGTTGCGCACATAGACCGCGCTGGCCGGGTCGTCGCCGACCAGGATCACGGCCAGGCCGGGTTGGACGCCGCGAGCGGCCAATGCGCGCGCGCGCTCAGCCACCTGGGCGCGGATCGACTGAGACAAAGCGGTGCCGTCGATGAGATGTGCCGTCAAGAGGCGTCTCCTGCAACTGAAACCAAGACCGCGCGTGGCGGCCTTACCAAGCAAACACCGCGGATCCGGCTCTGTCGGGCCGCTGGTGTGCCTTGCAGGCCGCATGGCCGCGAGACTCGGCCATTCCTCAGCCCGTCCAAGCCGACGCAGGTCGGCTTGGAGCCGCGGGCCTCGGCCCGCTCGAGGGGGAGCGGCGAGGCCGCTTCGGCGGTGGTCCCATCTAGGCTTTTGCAGTCTGCGCGCCGAGGGCAATCTTGAGCAGATCGGCCACAGTGTTCGCATTCAGCTTTTCCATGATGTTGGCGCGGTGCGCCTCCACCGTCTTGATGCTGATGCCCAGGTCGTCGGCGATCTGTTTGTTCAGGCGGCCGGCGACGATGCGCTCCAGCACCTGCGCTTCTCTCGTCGTGAGGCGAGAGAGCAAGGCGTCCCTGCTGGCCTGTTCCTGGTGCTGGCTGAAGGCGCTGCGCGCGCTGTCGAGCATGCGCTCGACCAGGCTCAGCAGCTCTTCTTCCTTGAACGGCTTCTCGATGAAATCCATCGCGCCCTTCTTCATCGTCGTCACCGCCATCGGTACGTCGCCGTGGCCGGTAATGAAGACGATGGGCAGCGGGCTCTTGCGCTCGACCAGGCGGTCTTGCAACTCCAGGCCGCTCATGCCTTCCATGCGGATGTCGGCAATCAGGCAGGCCACTTCGCGCGGGTCGAAGCGCGACAGGAAGGACTCCGACGAGTCGAAGCACTTGACGCGGTAGTCCTTGCCTTCGAGCAGCCATTGCAGCGAGTCGCGCACGGCCTCGTCGTCGTCAACGACATACACAGTGCCTTTTTTGGGGATCAAGCTCATGGTGTGAGGTGCGTGTTGGCGGGGGTGAAGCG
>JANNGJ010000180.1:0-19157 GCA_031403815.1 Burkholderiales bacterium
GGTGACTTCCGCACGGCGCGCGAACTCATCCTGCGCGAGATGCGGCGTGACCCCGACTATCACGAGTTCCACTTCTGGCTGGCGGTGGCCCTGTACGGCCTGGGCGAGCTGAGCCAGGCGCGCGAGCACCTGACCATGGCGATGAACAACAGCACGACGCGGCAAACGCAGGCGATCTACGCTGCCAAGCTGCAGGGCTTGGCGCCATCGACGCTGCGCAGCCAGTGAGGCTGGGGCGTCAGCCCCCGGCGCCGGAATCAGGACTGGTGAGGCCCGATCATCCTGAGCTGATTGAAGGACAGGCTCAGCCGTAGCAGAACACGCTGAGCTTGTTGCCGTCGAGATCACGGAAGTAACCGGCGTAGAAGTTGTCACCGCGCGGACCCGCAGCGCCTTCGTCCTTGCCGCCCAATTCGAGCGCCTTCTTGTGCACCCGGTTCACCTTGTCGCGCGCGTCCACAGCGATAGCGGCCATCACGCCGTTGCCCACCGTGGCGGGCTTCTCGTCGAAGGGCTTCACGACGGACAGTCCGGGACGGTCTGGGGCCGTGCCCCACACATAGCCTCGCGGAAACTCCATCTGGCGCCTGCCGCCGACCTCGGCCAGCAGCGCATCGTAGAACGCCGCGGCGCGCGGCAGGTCGTTGGTACCGAGGGTGACGTAGCCGATCATGAGGTGTCCTTCAGGTCAGGTTAGCGGGGCGGCGCCCCAGGCGCCGAGAGGCCGTCATGCCCTTCGAATTTGAACACTGCGACGCTGGCGCGCCAATTCGGCCAGCGCCGGATGGCCCGGCCGTCTTGCAGGCCGAAGCTGTCGAGGATGGCGAGGCCGTTCTTGCGCGCCAGCACCTCGAAGTCGGCGTAGGTGCCGACGCGGATGTTGGGCGTGTCGTACCACTGGTAGGGCAGGATCTTGGTCACCGGCATGCGCCCGCTGGCCACATGCAGGCGGTTCGGCCAGTGCGCAAAGTTGGGGAAGCTGACGATGCCGATGCGTCCGACCCGGGCGGTCTCTTGCAGCATCTTCTCGGTGTTGCGCAGGTGCTGCAGGGTGTCGAGCTGGAGCACGACATCGAAGCTGCGGTCTTCGAACAGGGCCAGGCCGTCTTCGAGGTTGAACTGGATCACGTCGATGCCGCGGGCCAGTGAGGCATGCACGTTGGCGTCGGCCAGCTCGATGCCGTAGCCGCTGCAGCCGCGGCGCTCGATCAGGTGCGCCAGCAACTCGCCGCTGCCGCAGCCCAGGTCGAGCACGCGGCTGCCTTGCGGCACCAGTTGCGCGATCAGCTCAAGGTCTTTGCGTTCGCTCATGCCGGCGTCCCGCGCGCCAAACTCGGCGAGCGACCCGCCGAGAGGGGTGGGCCTGGCTTGGGGCGGCCCGGCGCAGCGGCGGTTTCGAATTCGGTGGCGACGCGCTCGAAATAGCTCCGCATGACGGCAAAGTAGCGGGCGTCGTCGAGCAAGAAGGCATCGTGACCATGCTGCGCGTCGATCTCGGCATAGCTCACGTGGTGCTTGCCGTCGAGCAGGGCCTTGACCAGTTCGCGCGAGCGTGCCGGCGAAAAGCGCCAGTCGGTGGTGAAGCTGACCAGCAGGAACTTGGCGCGCACCGCGGCAAAGGTCTTGGCCAGGTCGCCGCCATGGGCTGAGGCCGGGTCGAAGTAGTCGAGTGCGCGCGTGATCAGCAGGTAGGTGTTGGCGTCGAAGTAGTCGCTGAACTTGTCGGCCTGGTGGCGCAGGTAGCTCTCGATCTCGAACTCGACGTCGTAGCCGAAGGAGATCGCGCCGTCGCGCAGCTTGCGGCCGAACTTGCTGCCCATCACGTCGTCGCTCAGGTAGGTGACGTGGCCGATCATGCGGGCGATGCGCAGGCCGCGCCGCGGCAGCACGCCGTGCTCATAGAAGTGGCCGCCGTGGAACTCGGGGTCGGTGATGATGGCGCGGCGCGCAATCTCGTTGAAGGCGATGTTCTCGGCCGACAGGTTGGGCGCCGTGGCCACACCGATGCAGTGGCGCACACGCTCGGGGTAGCGCAGCGTCCAAGCCAGCGCCTGCATGCCGCCCAGGCTGCCGCCGAGTACGGCGGCGAGTTGGGTGATGCCCAGGCGGTCGATCAGGCGCGCCTGGGCGTCGACCCAGTCTTCGACGGTGACCACCGGAAAGTCGGCGCCATAGGGCTTGCCGGTAGCGGGGTTCGGGTGCATCGGCCCGGTGGAGCCGAAGCAGGAGCCTGGGTTGTTGACGCCGACGACAAAGAAGCGCTCGGTGTCGAGAGGCTTGCCGGGGCCGACCAGGTTGTCCCACCAGCCGAGCTGGCCCTTGGCATCGAGGCCGGCAACATGGTGCGAGGCGTTCAGTGCGTGACACACCAGCACGGCATTGCTCTTGTCGGCGTTGAGCCGGCCGTAGGTCTCGAAGACCAGGGTGTAGTCAGACAGCGTCGCGCCACTGGTCAGCGCCAACGGCTCGCTGAAGTGCATCTGCTGCGCGGTGACGGTGCCGAAGGTTGCCATCAAGGAGAAAACCGGTGCCGCCACCGACGGACACCGGCCGGGTGTCCCTGTTTAGCGGTATTTGTCAGAGCGCCCGCAAGAGGGATCAAATCGGCGCTGTCCAATTCAGTATAGCGGCGCGAATGGGCCGTCGAGGGTGCGCTTTTCCAGGCTTGACCCGGGTGTTGGGCTCCGTACCATCCGAGCGCCCGCTGCCTTGCGCAGCCGCGACTGGAGCGCGCAATGCACGATTGGCTGACCCGCATCGACCACCATTTCCCGGTGCGCTACACCGCCTGGCTGCTGTGCGCGGTGGGCTGCCTGCTCAGCCTGTTCGCCTGGGTCGGCTTTGGTGTGGGCGGTTGGTGGGCCCTGGTCTTCCTGTTCGGCATTGGCCTGGGCTTTCGCGACACGCGCCAGAACCGCCACTCGGTGCTGCGCAACTACCCCGTGATTGGCCACCTGCGCTTTCTGCTGGAGTTCGTGCGCCCGGAGATCCGCCAGTACTTCATCGAAAGCGACCGCGAGGCCGCGCCCTTCTCGCGCCAGCAGCGTTCACTGGTCTATCAGCGCGCCAAGGGCGCGCAAGACAAGCGGCCCTTTGGCACCCAGCTCGATGTCCACGCCCATGGCTACGAGTGGATCAACCACTCGCTGGCACCGACCGAGCTGCCGAGCCACGACTTTCGCGTCACCGTTGGCGACAGCGGCTCCTCCTGCACCCAACCTTACAGCGCCAGTGTGTTCAACATTTCGGCGATGAGTTTTGGCGCGCTATCGGCCAACGCCATCCTGGCGTTGAACCAGGGCGCCCAGCGCGGTGGCTTTGCCCACGACACCGGCGAGGGCTCGATCAGCCAGCACCACCGCGTGCATGGCGGTGACTTGATCTGGGAGATCGGCTCGGGCTACTTCGGCTGCCGCAACGACGACGGCAGCTTCAACCCGGAGCGCTTTGCCGCGGCCGCGCGCGAGCCGCAGGTCAAGATGATCGAGTTGAAGTTGAGCCAGGGCGCCAAGCCGGGCCACGGCGGTGTGCTGCCCGGCCCCAAGGTGTCGCCGGAGATCGCCGCGGCGCGCGGTGTGCCCGTCGGCGAGGACTGTGTCAGCCCGGCCAGCCACAGTGCCTTCTCGACGCCGCTGGAGATGATGCACTTCATCGAGCGCTTGCGTCAGCTGTCGGGCGGCAAACCGACGGGCTTCAAGCTTTGCATCGGCCACCCGTGGGAGTGGTTCGCGCTGTGCAAGGCGATGCTCGAGACCAACCTGCTGCCCGACTTCATCGTCATCGACGGCGGCGAAGGCGGCACTGGCGCGGCGCCGCTGGAGTTCACCGACCATGTCGGCGCTCCCTTGCAGGAAGGCCTGCTGCTGGTTCACAACACCCTGGTCGGCCTGAACCTGCGCCACCGGGTGCGCATCGGCTGCGCCGGCAAGGTCATCAGCGCCTTCGACATCGCCCGCATGATCGCCATCGGCGCTGACTGGTGCAACGCCGCGCGCGGCTTCATGTTCGCGCTCGGCTGTCTGCAAGCCCAGACCTGCCACACCGGGCACTGCCCGACGGGGGTGACGACGCAGGACCCGCAGCGCCAGAAGGCCCTGGTGGTGCCCGACAAGGCCGAGCGCGTGTACCGCTTCCACCAGAACACGCTGGCTGCGCTGAAGGAGCTGGTGCAGGCCGCCGGCCTGACCCATCCGCGCCAGATCTCGGCCAGCCACATCGTGCGCCGCACCGGCGAGCAGGAGGTCAAGCTGCTGGCCAATATGCTGCCTTTCCTGAAACCAGGCGCGCTGCTGGCGGCCGAGCGCGGCGAGGTCGAGTGGCCGCACAACGTCTACCGCTTTTATTGGCCGATGGCGCACAGCAGCAGTTTTTCCGTCCGGCCGGTGGAGGTGCCAGTCGCAGCGGGGCAGCCAGCCGCTGCGCGCGAGCGCCCAGGCGCGATGACCGCGCCGTTCTGACGCAACAAGTGCTTGCAAATCGCGGGGCCCGCGAGCAGGGGGCGCCCCACGGACACGGGGATGCGGTGGCACACCGTCGTCTGGAGAATCAGTGCAAACAAGCACAAGCGCTCGTCTCCGACCATGACCACCGTCTTCATTGCCCGCCGCGGCGCCCAGCGCACGCGGGCCAGCCAGGCCCACCTCGAGGCCGCGCGCGAACTTAACGTGTTGGGCGTGGCCGACACGCTGTACCGCGCCCAGGCAGCACTGCCGGGCTTGAACCCCGACACCCTGCTGATCGACTTGCGCCTGGAGGACGGTGCAGCGCTGAGCCTGGTGCGCACGCTGCGCGAACGCCAGGCCGATCGGCCCAAAGTGATGCTGGTGGCCGATGACGCCAGCGACCCGCTGCTGTTCGCGACCTTGCGCGCGGGCGCTGATGCCTATCTGCTCGAAGCCGACTTGCCGATCGCGGCGTCCTTGCTGCGCCGCATGACCGCTGGCGAGGCCAGCATGGCAGCACCGATTGCGCTGCAGATCTTGCAGTTTTTCAATGAACAGTCAGCACTGCCGAAGACGCTGGCGCCGGTCAATGAGCGCGCGCTCGACTGGCACACCCACGGCGCTAACCCGATGCGCTTGTCGCCGGGCGAGTGCCGCTTGGCGCAGGCGCTGGCGCACGGTGCACGCGCCGGCGAGGTCGCCGCGCGCATGGCACTTAGCGTCGAGGCCCTGGGCCGGCGTCTGGGCAACATCTACCGCAAGCTGAGCTGGGACGTGCGCAGCGGCTCGCTGTCACTGCTGGCGGCGTGACCCGGGGCTTCAGGCGGGCGGCAGCGTGTCGATGAAGCTTTGCCGCTGCGCCAGCTTGTCGGCCAGCCGGGCCAGATTGGGGTGGGGCTTGCGCCAGTCGATCTGTGGGAAGCGGAAGTCGAGGTAACCCAGGGCGCAGCCGACGGCGATGTCAGCCAAGGACAGGTGGATGCCGGCGGCGAAGGCCTTTTCGCCCAATCCGCGCGACATCGCAATCACGGCGGCATCGACTTTGGCCATCTGGCGCTCGACCCAGGCCGCGCTGCGCTGGGCTTCGCTGCGGCCACTCCAGGTCTGCTCCAGCCGGGCCAGGATGCAGGCATCGACGATGCCATCGGCCAGGGCCTCCCAGGTTCGCACTTCGGCGCGCTCGCGGCCGCTGGCCGGAATCAGGCGCCCGACGGGTGACAGCGTGTCGAGATAGTCGACGATGACGCGCGAGTCGAACACCGCTTCGCCGCCCTCCATCACCAGGCACGGCACCTTGCCCAGCGGGTTGGACTTGAGGATCGTGTCACTGGCCCAGACGTCTTCAAGGACCAACTGGTAATCGAGCTTTTTCTCGGCCATCACGATGCGCACTTTGCGCACGTAGGGGCTGGTCAGCGAGCCGAGCAGTTTCATGGTGATGTCGTTGTCGCTGTGGGGTTTGGAAACAATTCTAGTGGGCGCGGCTATTGGGTACCGAAGATGCGGTCGCCCGCATCCCCCAAGCCGGGGAGGATGTAGCCGTGGTCATTGAGTTCGCGGTCGATGGCGCAGGTGGTGACCGGCACTTCCGGGTGCAGGCCGTGGAAGTGGGCCAGGCCCTCGGGCGCGGCCAGCAGGCAGGCAAAGCGGATCGAACGCGGCCCGACCGCTTTCAGCCGGGTGACGGCGGCGGCGGCCGAGTGGCCGGTCGCCAGCATCGGGTCGAGCACGATCACGTCGCGTTCGGCCATCTGCTGGGGCACCTTGAAGTAGTACTCCACGGCGGCCAGGGTCTGCGGGTCGCGGTACAGGCCGATGTGGCCAACGCGTGCGCCCGGCACCACCTCGAGCATGCCGTCGAGCAAACCAGCGCCAGCGCGCATGATGACGACGAAAACGGTCTTCTTGCCGTCGATCTGCAGGCCGGTGGTCTTCTCCAGCGGGGTTTGCACTTTGACCGTGTGGGTCGGCATGTCGCGCGTCAGCTCATAGGCCATCAGCAGGGCAATCTCGTGCAACAGGCGGCGAAAGCCGCTGGTACTGCGGTCTTTGGCACGCATCAGCGTCAGCTTGTGCTGGATCAGCGGGTGGGTCAGGTGGTGGACGACGCCCGTCTTGTTCATGCCGGCCTCGATCTTGGTCGTTTGCTCGGCGCCGAGGATACGACGCGAGGGCCTGCCGCATGGAGGCGCCACCTACAATCGTTGGCAGATGGATTTGACGGCCCTCAGCGCCCTTTCGCCCCTCGACGGCCGCTACGCCGCCAAGGTGGCGTCCCTGCGCCCCTTGCTCAGTGAGTTCGGCCTGATGCACCGCCGGGTGCAGGTCGAGGTGGAATGGTTCATTGCGCTGTCGGACGCCGGGTTTGCCGAGTTCACGCCCTTGAGCGAGTCCGCGCGCGGCTTGCTGCGTGGCCTGGTGCTGCGCTTTTCGGAAGTCGATGCGCAGGCCATCAAAGACATCGAGAAGACCACCAACCACGACGTCAAGGCGGTCGAATACTGGCTCAAGGCACGCTTCGACGGCCAACCAGAGTTGCGTGCCGCCGGTGAGTTCGTGCACTTCGCTTGCACCAGTGAAGACATCAACAACACCAGCCATGCCTTGATGTTGAAGGCCGCACGCGAGCAGGTCTTGCTGCCGGCGCTCGATGGTCTGGTGGCCACCTTGACGGCGATGGCGCGCGAGTTCGCCACTGTGCCGATGCTGTCGCGCACGCACGGCCAGACGGCCAGCCCAACCACCGTGGGCAAGGAACTCGCCAACGTGGCTGCGCGCCTGGCCACGGCCCGCACGCGCATTGCCGCTGTGCAGCCGCTGGCCAAGATGAATGGCGCGGTCGGCAACTACAACGCGCATCTCGCGGCTTACCCGGACTTCGACTGGGAGGCCTTTGCGCGTCAGGTCGTCGAGGGCCGCCTTGGCCTGAGCCTCAACCCGTACACGATCCAGATCGAGCCGCACGACTGGATTGCCGAGTTGTTCGACGCCGTGGCCCGCGCCAACACCATCCTGATCGACTGGTCGCGTGACGCCTGGGGCTACATCTCGCTGGGCTACTTCAAGCAGCGCACCAAGGCCGGCGAGATCGGCAGCTCGACCATGCCGCACAAGGTCAACCCGATCGACTTCGAGAACGCCGAAGGCAACCTCGGCCTGGCCAATGCGGTGCTCACGCACATGTCGCACAAGCTGCCGGTGAGCCGCTGGCAGCGCGATCTGACCGACTCGACGGTGCTGCGCAACATGGGCGTGGCCCTGGGCTACACCTTGCTCGGCTGCGACAGCTTGGCGCGCGGCATGGCCAAACTTGAAGTCAACCACGCCGCGCTGGCGGCCGACCTCGACGCCGCCTGGGAGGTTCTGGCCGAGCCGATCCAGACCGTGATGCGGCGTTACGGTGCCGCCAACCCCTACGAACGCCTGAAGGAGTTGACGCGCGGCAAGGCCATCACCCGCCAAGCCATCGCCAACTTCATCGACACCCTGGTGGAAGTGCCGGCCGACGAGCGCGAGCGCTTGAAGGCCCTCAGCCCGGCCAGCTACACCGGGCTGGCGGCGCCCTTGGCGCTTCGATCTCGCGCGCCGTCATGAGCTTCCTGGCGCGCCTGCTTGCGGCCCAGCAGCGGCGGGATTCGCTGCTGTGTGTCGGCCTGGACCCGGAGCCCAGCCGCTTCCCCGAGCCGTGGCGCGGCGATGCGGCGCGCATTTTCGATTTCTGCGCCCGCATCGTCGATGCCACCAAGGACCTGGTGTGTGCCTACAAGCCGCAGATCGCCTACTTCGCCGCCCACCGCGCCGAGGAGCAGCTCGAGCGCCTGATGGCCTACCTGCGCCGCGTTGCGCCCGACGTGCCGGTGATCCTCGACGCCAAGCGCGGCGACATCGGCAGCACCGCCGAGCAGTACGCCCGCGAGGCCTTCGTTCGTTACCAGGCCGATGCGGTGACGCTGTCACCGTTCATGGGCTACGACTCGATCGAGCCCTACTTGGCCTATGACGGGCGCGGCCTGATCCTGCTCTGCCGCACCTCCAACGCGGGCGGCAGCGACTTGCAAGCCCAGACCCTGGCCAGCGGCGACCGCTTGTACGAGCACATTGCCAAGCTGGCCGCAGGGCCCTGGAACCGCAGCGGCCGGCTTGGCCTGGTGGTGGGCGCCACGTTCACGGCCGAACTCGCCCGGGTGCGCCAACTGGCGCCGACGCTGCCACTGCTGATCCCTGGCATTGGCGCCCAGGGCGGCGACGCTGCGGCGGTGGTGGCCGCGGCCTGGCGGGCGGACGGGCCCATCGTGGTCAATGCTTCTCGCTCCGTGCTCTATGCCAGCGCGGGCGAAGGCTTTGCCAGTGCAGCGCGCGACGCGGCGCGGGCCAGCCGCGAGCTGCTCGCCGCGGCGCGCGTGGCCAGCGTCTGAGGCGCAGCGTGGCGAGCCCCACCGCCCGCCCCACCCAGCTGGCGTCGGGCCGCGATGCCGAGTTCACGGACCGGCTGTCACGCCAATACCTGCTGGCCGTGGCCTGCCTGAGTGGCCTGGCGGCGTTGCTGTACAGCGCCGCGCCCCTGCTGCTCTCGCAGCGCCTGGTGGTCGGCGGCAGCTGTGCGGCCATCTGCCTGCTGGCCTGGGTGTTGGCGCGGCAGCGCTTCGGTTTGACTCGGGCTGCGACGGTGCTGATCGTCGCCCTGGGGGTGTCGGCCGCCGTGGCCGTCAGCGCCGTCGGCCTCGGCTTCGGCCTGAATGCGGCTGCGCTGGGTTTCCTGGCCCTGCAGGTCGGCATCGTTTCGGTCCTGGTCAGCCGCCGGAGTGCGCTGGGCTTGACCGTTGCCGGTGTGTTGTTGGTGCTCGGTGTGGCTGTTGTCGAGCTACCGGGGTGGCGCTTCTCGATACCCGCGGATGTGACTCCCTCGCTGCCCTTGAGTGTGATCACCCACTTGCTGCTGTTGGCCACGGGTGCGTCCATCGGGTGGGTACTGGCCGGTGCGGTGCGCCACGCGCTGCGCCAGGCCAGCTTGCGCGAACAACGCTTTGCCGGTCTGCTCGCCGTGGCCGCCGACTGGTACTGGGAGTTGGACGCCCAGCTGCGCTTCGCCCACCTGTCGGAGCAAGCCGCGGGCTCGGGCCTGGGCGCGTCGCGGCGCCTGGGCAAGACACCTTGGGAGATCGACGGTTTTGGCCTGGACGCAGCAGCCATGGATGCGCACCGCGCCGACCTCGAATCGCGCCAGCCCTTCTCGGATCTGGTGTTGCAACGCTTTGGCCCCGACCAACAGCCGCGCTGGTACGCCGTCAGCGGTCGGCCGCGCTTCGATGACCGGGGGGTGTTCCAGGGCTATTGGGGCGTGGGCCGCGACATCACTCTGGAGATGCAGACCGAGCTGGCCAGCGAGGCCTCGGAGGCGCGCTACCGCGAGCTGTTTGCGCGCTCGCCGTCGGCCCTGGTTCTGCACCGCAATGGGGTCGTGCTCGACGCCAATGCGGCGGCGCTGGATTTGTTCGATGTCGAAGACGCTGCGGCTTTCACGGGCCGCAACCTGCTCGAGCTGTACGACGAGGCCGACGGTTCACGCCAACTGGCGGCCGAGCGCGCGCAGGCGCTGCGCCAGCTGCCGCTCGGCGAGTCGATGCCGGCCCACCCCTTCGTGCTGCGCACCCTGCGCGGTCACCGTGTTGCCGCGCAGGTCAACAGTGTCACGGTCGACACCGGCGGTGGCCCGGCCATCCTGTCGATCTATCACGATGTGACCGAACGTCTACGCTCCGAGGCCGCGCGCATGCGCTCCGAAGCCCTGTTGGCCCACCTGGTGGCCACCAGCCCCGACTTGATCGCGCTGACCGATCTGGCGACCGGTCGCTACGTCATGGTCAATGAGGCCTTCACCCGCGTCACCGGCTGGCAGCGCGACGAAGTGATCGGCAAGACTGCTCTGGAGCTGGGCGTCTGGCCGAGTGCCGAGGCGCGCGCCGAGTTCGTGGCCGAGGTCAATGCCCACGGCGAGCTGCGCGACCGCCTGATCGAATGCGTCGACCGTCACGGCCAGCGCTTCCCGCTGTTGGTGTCTGCCGCGCACTTCATGCTCGAAGGCCGCGACTACCTGGTGCTCAATGGCCGCGACGTGACCGACATGGAACGCGCCCGGCTGGAGCGCGAGGCGATCCTGCAAAACGCCTCGATCGGCATTGCCATGACGCGCGAGCGCGTGTTCCAGCTCGCCAACCCCAAGTTCGAACAGATGTTCGGCTGGGCGCCGGGCACCCTGGTGGGACAACCCGGCACGGCGGTGTGGCCGAGCAACGAAGCCTATGTCGAGCTGGGCCGCCAGGTCGGGCCGCGCCTGGCCAACGGCGAGCCGGTCGAAGTCGAGTGCGTGATGGCGCGCCGCGACGGCAGCACCTTCCTGTGCCGCCTCTTGGCGCGCGCGGTCGACCCCAACCACCCGAGCAAGGGCGCCACGATCTGGATCGCCGAAGACGTGACGGAGCGCCGCGCGGTTGACCAGGCACTGGCGCGCGCGCGCGACGACGCCGAAGCAGCCAACCGCGCCAAGAGCGCCTTCCTGGCCAATACCAGCCATGAGATCCGCACACCGCTGAACGGTTTGGTCGGCTTGGCCCGCCTGGCGCGTCAGCCCGGGCTCGATGCCGGTCGCCGCGAACAGTACCTGGAGCAGATCGACGACAGCGCCCAGGCCCTCTCGGGCGTCATCAGCGACATCCTCGACCTGTCCAAGATCGAGGCTGGCAAGCTGCGGCTGGAAGACGTCGACTTCGACCTGCACGCCCTGCTCGAATCGATCGAGAACGGCTACGCGGCGCTTGCCGAGGGCCGCGCCCTGACGCTCGAGATGCGGGTGGGTGCGGGCGTGCCGCGGCGCGTGCGCGGCGACCCGGTGCGACTGCGCCAGATGTTGTCGAACTTTCTCAGCAACGCCCTCAAGTTCACCGAGCACGGGGGTGTGCGCGTCGATGTTCGTCCCAGCGCGGCCGGGCCATTGCGCTTTGAGGTGCAGGACACCGGCCCCGGCATCGAGCCCGCGGTCCAGGTGCGCCTGTTCGAACCTTTCACCCAGGCAGATGCATCGACGACGCGGCGCTTCGGTGGCAGCGGCCTGGGTCTGTCGATTTGTCGCGAGTTGGCCGAGTTGATGGGCGGTCAAGTCGGCTTGGACAGCACGCCCGGCCAGGGCAGCCGCTTTTGGGCCCAACTGCCGCTGCCGGCGAGCATCGATGGCGGCCCGGGCGATGCTTTGGCGGCTGCGCCGAGCCCCACCGGCTCCCTGGCGGGGATGCGCGTTCTGGTGGCCGAAGACAACCCGGTCAACATGCTGATCGCGGTGGCCCTGCTCGAACAATGGGGCGTGGTTGCGAGCCAGGCGGGTGATGGGGCCCAAGCCGTGCGCGCGGTGAATGCCGCCGCCGATGGCGGTGCCGGTTTCGACCTGGTCCTGATGGACGTCCAGATGCCGGTGATGGGCGGTCACGACGCCACACGCGCTCTGCGCCAGCGCCATGACCCGCAGCGCTTGCCCATCATCGCTCTGACTGCGGCGGCCTTGACCTCCGAGCGCGACGAGGCCTTGGCCTGCGGCATGAACGATTTCCTTACGAAACCGATCGACGCGCAGCGCCTGCATGACACGTTGCTGCGCTGGCGCCTGGCGAGCCGCGCCGCGGCGGCTTGAGCTTCAAGCCAGGGCGTGGCGCGCCAGCAAGGTCGCCAGCACGAGCATCGTGACGCCGATGCCGGCATCCAGCCAGCGCCAAGCCACGGGCCGCGCGAACCACGGCGTCAACCAGCGCGCGCCGTAGCCGAGCGCGCAAAACCACAACAGGCTGGCGGCACTGGCGCCGAACAGGAAGGCCGGGCGCGCCGCTGCGGCTTGCTGGGCCCCGACTGCGCCGACCAGCACCACGGTGTCGAGGTAGACATGCGGGTTGAGCAGGGTGAAGGCCGCCGCTTGCGCCAGCGCTGCGCCGCGCGACATCGGGCCGGCATCGCGCGCCGCGGCCAGGCTGCCCGGGCGCCAAGCGCGGGCCAGGGCGCGCAGACCGTAGCCCGCCAGGAACAGGGCGCCGAAGACGGCCAGCAAGGTACCAAGCTGCGGCGCTGCAGCCAGCGCCTGGCCGGCGCCCAGCACGCCGGCGGCCATCAACAGTGCGTCGGCGCCGGCGCAGAAGGCGACCACCAGGCCGACATGCTCGCGCTTGAGGCCCTGGCGCAGAACGAAGGCGTTCTGCGCGCCGATGGCGATGATCAATGCCGCACCCAGCGCGAGGCCGGTGCTGGCGGCCTCAAGCGCTGCCACGGTCGATCAAGGTCCAGGGCAGGCGTTCGTCGGGCGCGCTGCGCCCGCTCTGCAGCGCCAGCAGCAGCGCCCGTGCCGCGGCCTGGCCGATCTCGAAGCGCGGCGTGTGCACGGTTGACAGCGGTGGGTCGAGCTGGCGGCCCAGGCTGAAGTCGCCAAAGCCCAGCAGCGCCAGCTCGTCCGGTACCACCAGGCCGTGCGCGCGCGCAGCCAACAGCGCGCCGCAGGCCAGGTGGTCGTTGGCGAAGGCCACCGCCTGGACCGCAGGTCGGTGCTTGGCATTGAGCAGGCTGGAAAAGGCCAGACGCCCGGCCTCCATGGCCTCGCGTGCCGGCGCCGCGATGCGGCGCGCCGGCACGCGGTGGCGCTTGGCGGCGGCCAGGAAGCCGTCGCCGCGTTCGTGAGCGCGGAAGTCCTCGGCCACGCCGCTGTCGACATAAGCCAGGGAACGGTAGCCGCGGCCGATCAAGTGCTCGGCCATCGCCCGGCCGACTTGCTCATGGTTGAAGCCGATCTGGGTGAAGCTCTCGGCGCCGGGCTCGGGGTGGTGGTCCCAGATCTCGATCACCGGCGTGCCGCGAGCCTGGGCCTGACGCAGCAGGGCCAGGGCGCCCGGCGTGTGGCGTCGGCCGGTGACCACCAGGGCGCTCGGGAACCAGCCCAGCAGGGCACGCAGTTGCGCTTCTTCGCGCTCGGCCGAGTAGCCGGTTGAGGCCAGCAGCAACTCGCAGCCTGAGCCTTGGAGCGCGTCGGCCAGGCCCTGCACGGTTTCGGCAAAGATGGAGTTGGCGATGCTCGGGATCAGCGCGGCCACCATGCGCGCGGAGCCGGTGGCGGCACTGGCCAGCACGCCGGCTTGTTTGTTCGGCAGGTAGCCGGTGGCCAACAAGGCGGCCGCGACGGCGGCGGCCGTGGTGCTGGCGACACGGTGCGGCTCGCGCAGGTAGCGCGACACGGTGATGGCTGTCACCCCGGCCGTGGCGGCAACGTCGGCGAGGGTGGCCCGGCCGTGGCCGCGGCGCGGCTGGCGCAGGGCGGGGGCGGGCGTGGGTGGCGAGACGGCGTCGGACATCAGGGTTTGCGTGGATGGTGCCAGAGGCTTGCAAGCCTTAATGTTAGCGGTAACAAATGCCAAGACGAACTCTCCAAATCCCACCCCTGCTCCCGTGATGGACACCCGCAAGACCCTTGCCGATCTGCGCAGCCGCCGCTGGTTCGCCGCCAACGACATGCGTGCGTTCGCACACCGTCAGCGCGCCCAACAAATGGGCTTGCGCCGCGAAGACGTGCTTGAGCGGCCGTGCGTTGCCATCATCAACACCTGGAGCGATCTGTCGCCCTGCCACGCGCACTTGCGCGAGCGCGGCGAGGCCGTCAAGCGCGGCATCCTGATGGCCGGTGGCGTCCCGTTCGAGTTGCCCGCGATGAGCCTGGGCGAAGTGATGGTCAAGCCCACCACCATGCTCTACCGCAACTTCCTGGCCATGGAAGTCGAAGAGTTGCTGCGCTCGTTGCCGGTCGACGGCGTGGTGCTGCTGGCGGGCTGCGACAAGACCACGCCGGGCAACGTGATGGGCGCCGTCAGCATGGGCCTGCCGACCATCTTCTGTTCGGCCGGGCCGATGCTGAATGACCGCTACCTCAAGGCCGGCCAGCCCGAGCGCAAGGTCGGCGCCGGCACCCACACCCGCCTGTTCTGGGACGAGAAGCAAGCCGGCAAAGTGAGCGACGCCGACTGGATCGCGCTCGAAGCGCACATGACGCGCAGCCCCGGTACCTGCAACACCATGGGCACGGCCAGCACGATGACCTCGATCGTCGAGGCGCTGGGCCTGGCTTTGCCCGCATCCACCGCGATCCCGGCAATGGACGCCGGCCACACGCGCATGGCCACCACCTGCGGTGAGCGCATCGTGCAGATGATCTGGGAAGACCTGACGCCGCAGAAAATCCTGACGCGCGGCGCCTTTCTGAACGCGGTGGCGGTGCAGATGGCCCTGGGCGGCTCGACCAATGCGGCGGTCCACATCATCGCCATGGCGCGCCGCGCCGGTGTCGATCTCAGCCTCGCCGACCTCGACGCGGTCGCGCGCAAGGTGCCGGTGCTGGCCAACCTGTTCCCCAGCGGCGACCGCTTGATGGAAGACTTTCACTACGCGGGCGGCTTGCCGGCGTTGATGTCGCGCATCACCGCCCATCTGTCGCTAGGTGAGCGCAACGTCAACGGCAAGACCCTGGGCGAGAACCTCGAGGGCGTGCAAGTGCTGGACGACGCCGTGATCCGGCCGCTCGATCAACCCGTCAGCCCGAACGGAGCCCTGGCCGTGCTGCGCGGCAACCTCGCGCCCGAGGGCGCGGTGATGAAAGCCAGCGCCGCCAGCCCGAAGTTCTTCCAGCACCGTGGCCGCGCGCTGGTGTTCAACAACCCGGCCGAGATGAACAAGGCCTGTGCCGACCCAGGGCTCGAGTGCGACGAGAACACCGTGCTGGTGCTGCGCAACGCCGGCCCGGTCGGGGCCCCGGGCATGCCCGAATGGGGCGGCTTGCCAATTCCGAAGAAACTGTTGGCGCTTGGGGTGCGTGACATGGTGCGCATCTCCGACGCACGCATGAGCGGCACCCACTACGGCACCTGCATCCTTCACGTCAGCCCTGAGAGCGCTGTCGGCGGGCCGTTGGCTCTGGTGCAGAGCGGGGACTGGATCGAGGTCGACATCGAAGGGCGCCGTCTGCACCTGGATGTCGACGACACGGAGTTGGCGCGCCGCCGCGCTGCGTGGCAACCGGCACCCGACCCCTATGTGCGCGGCTTTGTGCGGCTGTACCGAGAGCATGTGACGCAGGCCCACGAGGGCTGCGACTTCGACTTCCTGCAGGGCGCGGCCGTCACGCCCGAGCCGGTCATCTACTGAAGGACGAGGCCATGAACCCTTTGCGTCAACTGCTCAAGTCTGCCGGCTCGCGTGCCCCGCTCGGCACCTGGATCATGGCCGCCAGCCCGCTCGTCACGGAGGCCATGGGGCATGCCGGCTTCGAATGGGGCGTGATCGACATGGAGCACACGCCGCTGGACATGATGGCGGTGATCCATCTGCTGCAAGCCGCCGGCAACACGAAGATGGTGCCGATCGTGCGCGTGCCGTGGAACGACACAGTGATGATCAAGCGCGTGCTCGATGCCGGCGCCCAGACCCTGCTGATCCCCTTCGTGCAAAACGCTGACGAAGCCCAGCGCGCGGTGGCCGCCACCCGCTACCCCCCCGAGGGCAATCGCGGCCTGGCCGGCATGAGCCGCGGCTCCAAGTTCGGCACCGTGCCCGACTATGCCAAGACGGCCAACAAGACTGTCGGCGCCGTGCTGCAGCTCGAAACGCCGGCGGCGGTGGCGCAACTTGAAGCGATTGCTGCCGTACCGGGCGTCGACTCCCTGTTCCTCGGCCCCGGCGATTTGTCGGCTGCGCTTGGCCACGCCGGCAACACCGGCCACCCCGACGTGATGAAAGTGATGGCCGATGCCGCCCGCCGCTGCAATGCCGTTGGCATGCCGGTCGGCACCGTCGGCGGCACCCCCGAAGTTGTAGTGCAGTACCGCGCGATGGGCTTCAACTATGTGGCCATCGGCAGCGATCTGGGCCTCCTGATGCGCGGCGCCCAAGCCGCCGTCAAGGCCCTCACCACGCCGGACGGCGAAACCCATGTGCACACCTTGTCGGGTGGCACGCAAACCAGCTCAGGAGCTTACTGATGGCCGCCGTCGATCTCAAAGGCATCGTCAAGAGCTACGACGGCAAGTTGACCGTCATCCACGGCATCGACCTGCAAATCAAGCATGGCGAGTTCGTGGTTTTCGTGGTTTTCGTCGGCCCCTCGGGATGCGGCAAGAGCACCCTGCTGCGCATGATCGCTGGCCTGGAGACGATCACCGGCGGCGAGGTCTTCATCGACGGCAAAGTGGTCAACGACCTGCCGCCGCGGGCGCGCGACATCGCGATGGTGTTCCAGGATTACGCGCTCTATCCGCACAAGAATCTGTTCGACAACATGGCCTTCGGACTGCGCCTGCGCGGCACCGAAGAGTCGGAAATCAAACGCCGCGTGATGGATGCGGCCAAGCTGCTGAAGATCGACCACATGTTGGAGCGCAAGCCTGCGGCCCTTTCGGGCGGCCAGCGCCAGCGCGTGGCGATCGGCCGCGCCATCGTGCGCCAGCCCAAGGTCTTCCTGTTCGACGAGCCGCTGTCCAACCTCGACGCGCAACTGCGCCACGAGATGCGCAGCGAAATCAAGCGCCTGCACCAGCGCCTGGGCGCGACAATCATCTACGTCACGCACGACCAGGTCGAAGCGATGACGATGGCTGACCGCATCGCCGTGCTCTCGGCCGGCAAGAAGATGCAGTACGACACGCCCGACAATATCTACAACCGCCCGGCCGCGCTCTTCGTTGCCGGCTTCACCGGCGCGCCGCCGATGAACCTGGCCGATTGCGCGCTGCAAGGGGGTCGAGCCGACCTCGGCGGTACGCAGATCACGCTGCCCAGCGAGTTGGTGGCGCGGGCCAACGGCAGCGCCAAGCTCAAGTTCGGCATCCGGCCCGAGAACATCACGCTGGCACGGCAACACGAGAGCGATCTCGAAGTGCCAGCGGAGGTGTCGCTGCTCGAACCGCTGGGCGCCGAGACCCTGGTTTTGCTGAAGATCGGCAATACCGAAATGACGGCACGCTGCAACGCCGCCTTCCGTGACCGGCCAGGCACCAAGCTGACGGTGCACATGAACCCGAGCCACCTGCATCTGTTCGACGCCACGAGCGGGGCGGCGCTGTGAAAATTGGACTTGCCGCTATCTTGTTGTTCGGCGCCACGCTGGCGTCGGCGCAAGCCTTTCCCGAGCGGCCGATCCAGATGGTGGTGCCCTTCGGCCCCGGCGGCACCACCGACATCATGGCGCGGCTGCTGGCCGATGAGTTTGGCCGCCAGCTCGGCGGCTCTGTGGTGGTGGTCAACACGGCCGGCGCCGGTGGCTCGATCGGCATGGGCAACGTGGCGCGCGCCAAGCCCGACGGCCACACGATTTCGATGACGACCATCGGCCCGTTGACGATCCAGCCCGCGCGCCGCGACAACACCGGCTACACGCCCGAGAGCTTCGACTACCTGTGCGGCACCTACGACGTGCCGATGCTGACGATGGTGCGCGCCGACGCGCTGCACAAGGATTACGCCGCGCTGCTGGCCTGGGCCAAGGCCAATCCTGGCAAGCTGAACTACGGCTCTTCGGGCCTGGGCACGATGCCGCATATCAGCGCCTTGCAGCAGTGGAAGCACCACGCCGTCGAGGTGCTGCATGTGCCCTACAAGAGCACTGGCGACATGGTGGTGCCACTGAAGAATGGCGAGCTGGCCATGTTCAACGAAACGCCGCCCGTCGCCATCCAGCACCAGTTGCGGCCCTTGGTGGCCCTGTCGGACCAGCGCGTCGCCGGTTTCGAGAGCGTGCCCAGCGCGCGCGAACTCGGCCTGCCGGTGCGCGGCTCGGTCTGGGGCGGCGTGGTCGCGCCCAAGGGCCTGCCGGCCGATGTACGCGCCAAGCTCGAAGCGGCCTGCGAGCGCGCCACCGCCACCACCCTCTACAAAGCCCGTGCTCAGGCCGCCAACAGCCCCCTGGCCTGGCGCAACAGCACCGAGTTCAAGCGTTTTGCCCTCGCAGAGTTCGATAAATTCAAGAAACTGGTCGCTGAAAACGGCCTTCAGGAACGTTAACACCCAGGGGCCGGAGGCCCCGCTCTCGCCTCGACTACCACTTTCACCAAGGAGACACAGACCATGATCCGTCGTACATCCCTCACAGCGCTGATGAGCGCCGTGGCCCTGGTGGCCGGCTTGGGCGCCAGCGCCACGGCCTATGCCCAGCAAACCACGCTGCGCGTGTTCTCGGGCGGCGCCAACCAGCGGCCCGACCTGATGCGAAAGCTCTTCGACCAGTACCAGGCCAAGAACCCCAATCTCAAGATCGAGATCGAGACCGGCGGCGCGACCAGCGAGTTGCAGCGCCAGTACCTGAGCACCGTGCTCAACGCCAAGGACCCGGCGATCGACATCTACCTGATCGACATCGTCAACCCGGCGCAGTACTACGGGGCGGGCTGGCTTGAGCCGCTCGACGCCTACATGGGCAAGCCGGCCGATGTGATGAAGCCCTACCTGCCGGTGTACGCCAGCTCCAACGTGGTGGACGGCAAGATTGCCGCGATGCCGGCGTTTGCCGACGCCATGTTCATGTACTACCGCAAGGATCTGCTCGACAAGCACGGCGTGCCGGAGCCCAAGACCTGGGACGAACTCAGCGCGGCCGCGAGCAAGATCCAGAAGGCCGAAGGCAACGCCAACCTGCAGGGCCTGTCGATCCAGGGC
>JANNGJ010000181.1:0-9331 GCA_031403815.1 Burkholderiales bacterium
GGCCACGCTTTATCTGCCCAGCTACCTTGGCTGGTTCAGAGCGCTTGATCGGTCCGCCACAAACCCCGCGTCGCCCGCAACCCTGCTCGCCTTGGCTTTGGGTCACGCTTGGCATCCATAGCTAATGCGCAAAGAGCCGAAGTAAAGGAGGAGGGGCGGGCGAAGCCCGTCCCGGGGGACATGAGCGCAAGCGGCCACCCCGCGTTCGCGGCTCGCACCACGGCTTGCACCACGGCTCGCACGACGGCTCGCACCACGGCCCGCACGACGGCTCGCATACGACCCTCTGCAACAGGCCGAAGGCCGACAGCGGGATGGATGCCATTGCACGCACTTACGCATCAGTCGCGCAGCGAGCGCCGAACGTAATCGCCGATGGCCAGCGCTGCCGTCAGGCCTGGCGACTCGATGCCAAACAGGTTGACCAGGCCCGCGACGCCGTGGACCTCGGGGCCGTCGATGGCGAAATCCTGGGCTGCCTCGCCCTGTGCGCTCAACTTCGGGCGCACGCCGCTGTAGTCGGGTTGCAGGCACGCGTCGAGCAGGCCGGGCCAGTAACGCCGGATGGCGGCGTAGAAGCCTTCGCTGCGGCGCGGGTCAACGCGGTAGTCGATGGCGCCGTGGTCGTCGATCCACTCCGTGTCGGGGCCAAAGCGGCCCTGCCCGGCCAGGTCGAGCGTCAGGTGCACGCCCAAGCCCGCGTTGTCGTGCATTGGGTAGATCAGGCGCGAGAACGGCGCGCGCACGCCGCTCAGGGTGAAGTAGTTGCCCTTGCAGCGCTGCGTCGCGCGCCGATGCGCCGGCGCCAGACCGTCGATCGTGGCAGCCACCTCGCTGGCCGCCAGGCCAGCGCTGTTGACCAGGCAGCGCGCCCGCAGGCGCATCGGGTCGGCGCCGCCAATGTCGAGCACAAAGCCGCCTGGCACCACCTGCGCCGCGCGCAGCGGGCTCTTCAAGGCCAGGGCCGCGCCATGGTCCTCGGCCTGGCCGAGCAAGGCCAACATGAAGCCGTGGCTGTCGATGATGCCGGTGACCGTGGAGTGAAGCGCCGCCACCGCGTGCAGGGCCGGCTCGAGCGCGCGCGCTGCGCGGCCCTCGATCAAGTGCAGGCCGTCGACGTCGTTGGCCTCGGCGTTGCGTGCCAGGTGCTCCAGCGCCGGCCGTTGCTCGAGGTTCGTCGCCACCACCAGCTTGCCGCAGCGCCGGTGCGCCACACCGTGCGCCGCGCAAAACGGATAGAGCAGGCGCCGGCCTTCGATGCACAACTGCGTCTTCAGCCACTCGGCGGGCGAGTACAGGCCGGCGTGGATGACTTCGCTGTTGCGCGCACTGGTGTGGCTGCCGATGGCGCTGTAGGCCTCGACGATGACGACCTCGCGGCCGGCCATGGCCAGCGCCCGCGCCACCGCCAGACCAACCACGCCGGCCCCGACCACGACGGTGTCGACGCTGTCCATCGTCAAACGGCGAGCGCCGTAGCGGCGCGCGCGCGTCGCTTCTTCGGCAGGGCCGCGGCACTCACCGCCGGCAGCCCACCGAAGAACAGCTCGGCCACGATGGGCGCAAGCGACTCGTGGGTCAGGCGGCCGCCGGGTTTCATCCAGGTGAAGGTCCAGTTGATCATGCCGAAGAGCAGCATCGCCAGCGGCGTGGCCAGTGATGCGAGTTCGGGACGCACGCGGGCGACAGCGGCGGCAAAGGCGGCGACGACGCGGCGCTGGCCGGCCTCGACCGCGGCGCGCTCATCGTCGCGCAGGAACTTCACGTCTTCCGTAAGCACACGGTGTTCGTGCTGGGCGTCGGCATAGGCCGCCGTGAAGCGGCGGATCAGGGCGTCGAGCTCCGCGGCCGGCGCCAAGCGCTGGGACTTGACTTCGCGCACCAGGGCTTCGAGCCGCGCCACATGCTCGGCCACGATCTGTGCCAAGAGCGCGTGCTTGTCGCGCACATAGTGGTAGAGCGTGGCCTTGCTCACGTTGCATGCGGCAGCAATTTCGTTCATCGATGCCGCCGTGTAGCCGCGACGCGCGAACAGCTCGGCGGCGCGCACGAGGATCAGCGCGCGCTGGTCGTCGTAGGTGGCGGTGCGGGGGCGGGTCATGCCGCGGCCGTCTCGGTGTCGTCCGGCGCGGCTTCCACCCGCTTGTAGAGGCTGATACTCGTGGCCTCGAAACCGAGCTTTTCGTAAAGCGCGCGGGCCACCGTGTTGTGGCCAAAGACATGCAGCGCGATACCGGCCAGGCCAAGCCTTCGCACCTCCTCGTCCAAGGCCTGGAACGCGTGACGTGCGTGCCCCTGGCGCTGGCGTTCGGGCCGGATGCTGACATCGAAGACATAGGCGATGCGCGCGTTGAACCTGGTCTTCACCGCGAACCAGAGCACACCGACCGCCGCCGAGTCGGCATCGATGATGGTGAAGAGGTGGTTGTCGGGCGTTGCCGGGCCCAACGGCAGCAGTTGGGCGTACTCCTGGGTCGATTGCTCGATCGCCGTCGCCTCGGGCCATTGCCCCGATGCGACTTTGTCCGCGGCGTAGGCGGGAATCGTCGCGGCTTGCCAGGCAGCGTATTCGTCGAGGGTGATGGGGCGCAGTGCAGTCATCGTGTCTTCGGGCCAGTCAGCGTTCGTCGTAGCTCACCGTCACCCGATCGGTGAGCGGATGCGACTGGCAAGTCAGGATGAATCCGGCGGCCATGTCATTCGCGTCGAGGGCGAAGTTGCGGTCCATGCGCACACGGCCGTCGATCAGCTTGGCGCGGCAGGTGGCGCACACACCGCTCTTGCAGGAGAAGGGCACATCGATGCCGGCTTGTGCGGCGGCGTCGAGCAGGCTCGGCGTGCCGGCCGTGAAGTCGATCTCGCGCGTGATGCCGTCGCGGATGACGGTGACGCGCGCCTCTGGCGCATCGCCGGGGCGCGCGTCGTGCAGGTGGGCGTCCTGTGTGCTCGGCGGCACGCCGAAGCGTTCGATGTGGATGCGCTCGGCGGCCAGGCCGGCGTCGCTGAGTGCGGCCTGCACGGCGTCGTTCATGCCATGCGGGCCGCAGACGAAGGCCTGGTCGATGCGGCGCACATCGATCACGCTGGCCAACAGCGAAGCCATCTTGTAGCGGTCCAGGCGGCCGGCGCTGAGTGGCGACTCGACGGCCTCGCGCGAGAACAAGGCGAAGAGGGAGAAGCGCGCCAGATACCTGTTCTTCAGGTCTTCGAGTTCTTCCTTGAACATCGTGCTCGCGCTTCGGCGGTTGGCGTACACCAGCGTGATGCGCGCAGCCGGCTCGTGCGCGAGCACGTGGCGGGCGATGGCCATCATCGGCGTGATGCCCGAGCCCCCCGCCACCAGCAGCAGGTGGCGGGGGGCGCCATTGCCGGCGGGCACGACAAACTTGCCTTGCGGTGGCAGCACGTCGAGCGTGTCGCCTTCGCGCAGCGAGTCGTGCAGCCAGGCGGTGAAGGCGCCGCCGGGCACCTTGCGCACGCCAATGCTCAACACGTTTGGCAACTCGCCCTCGACAGAGCCGGCGCAGATGGAATAGGAGCGGCGCAGATCGTCGCTGCCAACGCGCTGGCGCAGCGTGAGGTACTGACCGGGCAGGAAGGCGAACTCGCTCTCCAACGCGTCGGGAACGGCGAAGGTGACGATGCGCGCTTCGTCGGTATCGGCAACGACGCGCGACACGCGCAGCGGGTGGAAGTGCAGGCCACTCATATCGGCTTGAAGTACTCGAAGGGCTCGCGGCAAGCCAGGCAGCGGTAGGTCGATTTGCAGGCGGTGCTGCCGAAGAGCGACAGGCGCTCGGTATGCCGACTGGCGCAGCGCGGGCAGGCCAGTGACCGTTCGGGCTGAGCCTGCCCTTGGACAGGCTCAGGGCGAACGGGGTAGAAGCGGATCGGCGCAACATCGCCGACCGGCAGCGGCGGCGCGATGCCGTAGGCGGCCAGCTTGCGTCGGCCTTCGGCGCTAATCCAGTCGCTGGTCCACGCGGGGGCCAGGCGCTGCGTGGTACGCACGGGGCCCAGGCCCGCCGCCTCGATCGCGCTGCGGATGTCGGCCTGGATCGCTTCGGTGGCCGGGCAGCCGGAGTAGGTCGGGGTCAGTGCGATGTCGAGCCCGCCGTCGGGCGCTTCGGCCACCGCGCGCACGATGCCCAGATCAACCACCGAGAGTGCGGGCACCTCGGGGTCGAGCACGCTGCCGAGCACGAGCCAGGCTTGCGTCACGCGGTCTTCGGCAACGAGCGATGCGGTCATCACCACACCCCGCCGGGGAAGGCGCGTTGCAGGTGCTGCATTTCAGCCAACAGGAAGCCCATGTGCTCGCTGTGCGTGCCGCGCTTGCCGTGGCTGCGAAAGGCGGTGTCGGCGGGCAGCCTGAGTTGGGCGTCGGCAAACACCGGCTCGATGGCTGCGAGCCAGGGCTCGCGCAGGGCGCTGGCGGTCAGGCCGAGCTGCGTGGCGGCCGCTGCGGCATCAACAGCGTCGTCGTCGAACAACTCAGCGATGTAGGGTGCGGCGCGCTGCACCGCTGCGCGCATACGGCGTATCGATTCGTCGCTGCCGTCGCCCAGGCGCACAACCCAGTCGGCGGCGTGCTGGAGGTGGTAGCGGGTCTCCTTCTCCGCCTTGCCGGCAATGGCGGCCAGTTCACGGTCACGCGAATGCGCCAAGCCCCGCCACAGGGGCAGGAGCCACGCGGCGACGAGCAGGCAGCGCAGCTGGGTGTCGGCAAAATCGGCGCCGCCGCGGCGCAGCGGCAACTCGACCAGGGTGAGGTTGAAGTAGGCGTGCTCGTCGCGCAGGAAAGCGAGCGCATCCTCGTCATGGCCGCCGCCTTCGAGCTGGGCCGCGTGCGTCAGCAGCGCGCGCGACTGGCCCAAGAGGTCCAGGCCCAGGTTGGCCAATGCGATGTCTTCTTCGAGCACCGGCGCATGGCCACACCACTCGGCCAGGCGCTGCGCGTGGACGAGGCAGGTGTCGGCGATGCGCAGCACGTAGCGCACATCGGGCGTGAGTTTCAACGCGATCGAGGCCGTCATCTCAGGCCAGCGCCGGGCCGCTCCCCAGCGGCCTGAGCACCCCTCGGGGGACGCGAGCAAAGCGAGTTGGGGGCTGTCATTTCAGATGTGGTTCACGGATTCCGGCAGTTCGTAGAAGGTCGGGTGCCGGTAGACCTTGTCTTCCATCGGGTCGAACAGCATCGCCTTGTCGGCCGGGTCGCTGGCCACGATCTGGTCGGAGCGCACGACCCAGACGCTGGTGCCTTCTTGCCGGCGCGTGTAGACATCGCGCGCCAACTGGATGGCGGCTTTGGGATCGGGCGCGTGCAGGCTGCCGCAGTGTTTGTGGTCGAGGCCGGCTTTGGCTCTGACGAAAACTTCCCACAGGGGCCATTCCTGCGGCAGTCCCCGTTCGGGCTGAGCCTGTCGAAGTCCCGGCCCTTCGACAGGCTCAGGGTGAACAGGACTTGAACTCATGCGGCCTCCCTGTTCAACGGCTTCGCCGCATGCACCATCGCCGCCTCGCGCACCCAGGCGCCATCGTCCCAGGCCTTGTTGCGGGCTTCGAGGCGCTCACGGTTGCAGGCGCCGTCGCCGCCGACGACGCGCCAGAACTCGGCCCAATCGATGGCACCGAAATCGTGGGCGCCGCGCTCGGCGTTCCACTTCAGATCAGGGTCGGGCAACGACACGCCGAGCACAGCCGCCTGCTCCACACAGGCATCGACAAACTTCTGCCGCAGCTCGTCGTTGGACACGCGCTTGATGCCCCAGCGCATCGACTGCGCGCTGTTCGGGCTCTCGGCATCGGGCGGACCAAACATCATCAGGCTCGGCCACCACCAGCGGTTCACGGCGTCTTGCACCATGTCGCGCTGGGCGGCGGTGCCCTGCTTCATCATCGTCAGCAGCGACTCGAAGCCCTGGCGCTGGTGGAAGCTCTCTTCGCGGCACACCCGGACCATCGCCCGCGCATAGGGTGCGTAGGAGCAGCGCGTCAGCGGCACCTGGTTCATGATGGCCGCACCATCGACCAACCAGCCGATCACGCCCACGTCGGCCCAGCTCAGCGTCGGGTAGTTGAAGATGGAGCTGTACTTGGCCTTGCCCGACAGCAGCGCCGCCGTCATCTGGTCACGGCTGGTGCCGAGGGTCTCGGCGGCGGCATACAGGTACAGGCCGTGGCCGCCTTCGTCCTGCACCTTGGCGAGCAGGATCGCCTTCCTCTTCAAGCTTGGCGCCCGCGTGATCCAGTTGCCCTCGGGCAGCATGCCGACGATTTCGGAATGGGCGTGCTGGCTGATCTGGCGCACCAGCGTCTTGCGGTAATGCTCGGGCATCCAGTCCTTGGCTTCGATGAAGTCGCCAGCGGCAATGCGGGCTTCGAAGCGCGCCTCGCGCTCAGCATCGTCGGCCGACTGAACGGCCTTGCGCTCTTCCTTCGGCGCCAGGTCCATGGCTTGGGTGTACATCGGAGGCTCCTTTTACGCGCGGACCCAAGCGACCGCCGCGGATCCGGCTCTGCCGGTCCGCTGGCGGTGCCCCCTTGAGGGGGAGCGCCGCAGGTGCTTCGGGGGTGGTCTCATTTCGGTCTCTTGTCGATTACGCGACGGGCCTTGCCGACGAGCGTGCGCTCGATGGAATCGGGGGCACCGACGCTGACCGTGGTGCTGACGCCGATGAGGGTCTTGATGCGGTGTTGCAGCAGGCCGGCCACCACCGCGCGGTCAGCGCCGGCGTGCGGCGGCAGCAGCTCGCACAGCACCTGCATTTCATCGAGCAGGCCGGCGCGCGTGACCACCAATTGGTACTGGCCAGAGAGCTGCCCGTGCTGCAGCACCAGCTCCTCGATCTGGGTCGGGAAGACATTCACGCCGCGGATGATCAGCATGTCGTCGCTGCGCCCGACGATCTTGCCCATGCGGCGCATGCTGCGCGCGGTAGGCGGCAACAGCCGCGTCAGGTCACGCGTGCGGTAGCGAATCACGGGCAGCGCTTGCTTGGTCAGCGTGGTGAACACCAGCTCGCCCTCGCCGCCCTCGGGTACCGGCTCGCCCGTCTCGGGGTCGATGATTTCGGGAAAGAAGTGGTCTTCCCAGATCACCGGGCCGTCCTTGGTTTCGATGCACTCGCTGGCCACGCCCGGGCCCATCACTTCCGACAGGCCGTAGATGTCGACGGCGTCCAGCCCGCCGCGCACCTCGATGTCGTGGCGCATCGCTTCCGTCCAGGGCTCGGCCCCGAAGATGCCGACCTTGAGCGACGAGGCGCGCGGGTCCAGGCCTTGCCGCAGCATCTCTTCGATGATCACCTGCATGTAGCTCGGCGTGACCATGATGATGTCGGGCCGCAGGTCGGTGATCAGCTGGACCTGCTTCTCGGTCTGCCCGCCTGAAATCGGTATCACCGTGCAGCCGAGCCGCTCGGCGCCGTAGTGCGCACCCAGGCCGCCGGTGAACAGGCCATAGCCATAGGCCACCTGCACGATGTCGCCCGCGCGCCCGCCGGCGGCGCGAATCGAGCGCGCCACCAGGTCGGCCCAGGTGTCGATGTCGGCCTGGGTGTAGCCCACCACGGTGGGCTTGCCGGTGGTGCCCGAGCTGGCGTGCACGCGCACGACCTGCTCGCGCGGCACCGCGAACATGCCGAAAGGGTAGTGGTCGCGCAAGTCCCTCTTGGTCGTGAACGGGAACTTGGCCAGATCGGCCAGCGTCTTGCAATCGCTCGGGTGAACGCCGCGCGCGTCGAAGGCGGCACGGTAGTGCGGCACCTTGGCATAGGCCTGCGCCAGCGTTGCACGCAGACGTTGCAGCTGCAGGGCTTGCAACTCATCACGCGAGGCGCGCTCGATCGGCTCGAGGTCGCCCGGAGCGGGTGTCTTGACAGGCATCGCTGGCTCCTTCAGCGCGCGCCGCCGGGCGCCTTGCCGACCGGCAGGCCGTCAATCACGGCCCGGCCCTTGGCGGTGTAGGAACGGCCCCGGAACACCGCGACGGGCTCGCCACGCTGATTCACCACCGCGATGTCGTACACACCGGTGCGGCCGGATTTGCTGAGTTCGCGCGCGGTCGCGGTGAGCACGTCATCCAGACGCGCGGTGGCGACGAAGTTGACATCGAAGCCGGCTGCCACCGTCACCTCGTTGTAGGCGTTGCAGGCAAAGGCAAAGGCGCTGTCGGCCAAGCTGGTGACCAAGCCCCCGTGACAGGTGTCGTGGCCGTTGAGCATGTCGGCGCGCACCGTCATCGTCAGCGTGGCGCTGCCCGGGCCGACGGCCAGCACCTGCATGCCCAGGGCCTGCGAGGCGCGGTCACCGGCCCACATCGCATCGCGTGTGGCCTCGGCTACTTGCTGCGGTGTGGGGCTCATGTCAACGGTCGGTGAACCGGGCCGCGCGCTTGGCCCTGAAACCCGCCACGCCCTCGGCGAAATCGGCGGCGTTGCCAAGCGTGGTCTGGGCGCGGGCTTCCTGGGCCAGCGCTGCCGGCAGGTCCATCGACATTGCAGCGTCGATGGTGCGCCGCGTTTCGGCCAGCGCCCGGCTCGGCAGGGCTGCCAGGCGCTGCGCCAGGGCCATGGCCACATCCATCAACGCTGCATCGTCCACACACTGCCAGATGAGGCCGATGCGCACGGCCTCTTCGGCAGCCAGCTTGTCGCCCGTCATGGCCAGCGCCAGCGCGCGGGCACGGCCCACCAGGCGGGGCAGCAGCCAGGTGCCGCCGCAGTCGGGCACGAGTGCGATCTTCGAGAAGGCCTGGATGAAACTCGCGCTGCGCGCGGCAATCACCATGTCGCAGCCGAGCGCAAAGTTGGCGCCCGCGCCCGCCGCCACCCCATTGACGGCCGCAACCACCGGCACGGGCATCGTGCGGATGCGCAGGGCCAGCGGCAGGTAGAAGCGTTCGACCACGGCGCCGACATCCACGCCCGCAGCCATGGCCGGATCGTTCAGGTCTTGCCCCGCGCAAAAGCCGCGGCCGGCGCCGGTGATGAGCACTGCGCGCACGGCGCTGTCCGTCGCCGCGGCCTCCAGCGCCGGCAAGAGCAGCGCATGCATGGCGGCAGTAAAGCTGTTCAGCGCCGCAGGCCGGTTCAGCGTGATCACACGCACTACCCCGTCGGTGGCCACGCGGAGGGGTGGTTCAGATTCGGCAGCAGGCATTGGCGCGACCTTTCGGTGCGGGCGATCATTCATTGACCGACCGGTCGGTCGATCTTATGCTGCGCCCTGCCCTTTGTGCAAGACCAGCCGATCCGGAGCAACCCGCATGCCCTGCTATGCCATTGACGGCCTGGTGCCCGTGGTGGACCCGAGCGCCTTCATCCACCCG
>JANNGJ010000182.1:0-3720 GCA_031403815.1 Burkholderiales bacterium
CATCGTGCTGCCGGCCTGGCCGACCAGCGCCGCGCCCGTACCGACCTGCTCAACCGAAGCGCCGATGAGTGACTTGATCTCGCGCGCAGCCCCCGCTGAGCGCTGCGCCAGGCTGCGCACCTCGGCCGCCACCACCGCGAACCCGCGGCCCTGCTCGCCCGCGCGAGCGGCTTCCACCGCGGCATTAAGCACCAGGATGTTGGTCTGGAAGGCGATACTGTCGATCACGCCGATGATGTCGGCGATCTTCTTGCTGCTGGCGTCGATGCCGCTCATGGTCTGCACCACCTCTTGCATCACGCTGCCGCCCTTGCCTGCCACGCCACCCGCGCCGCTGGCCAGCGTGGCGGCCTGCACGGTGCTCTCGCTGTTGCCGCGCACGGTGGCGGTGAGTTGGTCCATCGTGGCCGCCGTCTGCTCCAGGTTGGCCGCCTGCTGTTCGGTGCGGTCGGACAGGTCGGCCGTGCCCATCGAAATCTGCTGGGCTGCGGTGGCCACGCCCGAGGCGTTGGCATGCACGCTCGTGACCATCTCGCACAAGCTGTCGTGCATGGTCTGCATCGCGGCGATCAACTCCGAGGGCTCGTCCTTGCCGTCGAAGCCAACGCGGCGCTCGACGCGTTGCGTCAAATCCCCCTGGGCCATGCGCAGCGCGCACTCGCGGGCATATTGAACCGGCCGGGTGATCGAGCGGCTGATGAACCAGCCGGCCCAGGCGGCAAACGCCGCTGCCGCCAGCGCGACCAGGGCAATCGTCCACAGCCCGCGCTCAAAGGTGGCGCTGGCCTGGGCCACCCGCTCGCTGCTGCTTTGCTGCTGCGCGTCGGAGGCCGTGTTCAAGCTCTTCAACCAGGTGTCGTTCAACGGCATCATGTCGCTCAGCAAAAGTATGCGCGCATCGTCGTCGCGTTGCGCCAGGGCCAGCGCCAGCACTTTGTCGTTCACCGCCGATGCGGCCTTGGCCGCGGCTTCGACGCTCTCTCTCAGCGCCTGCTGCTGGGGCGTCGGCGCAAAGGCTTGCAGCTTGCCCCACGCGGCCGCGTAGTTTTCGCGCGCCTTGGTGAACTTGAGCTGCTCACGCTGCTGAAGTTCCAGGTCGTCCAGCACGATCGGGGTTCGCACCACCCGGTTGGTGATGTGGACCTGCTGGCGCATCGCAACGAAGTGCGCATTCTTGGCGTTGTTGACCGTCGTGATGATGTCAACTTCGCTCTTCAGGCTGCGCATGGACGCAATGCCGGAAGCCGCCGTGAGGGCGATCAGGGCCACCATCGTCGTAAAGGCCAGGCCCAAGCGGGCGCCGATCTTGAGGTTCGAGATACGCATGGCAACTTCCCTGGTGATCCCGCGTGTCTCGCATGGACTTTGCCCCGCTCCAACATCGGCCGGGGCGTTTGGCGCAGATGCAGCGCTATCGGCGCAGCGGCGCAGCCACTGAAGGCGCAAAGGCGGTGGAAGGCCGGGTTATCTCAGGCGACCGGCAGCTGGATGCGCTGGCCGGCAGCACACAGCTCATCGATCAGCCGCATGGCTGTCGCCCCGGGCGCGGAGTAGGGGTCGAACTCGGGGTGCTGCATCAGGATCATCGGGTCGTCGGCGCGCAATTCGACGTGGGCCATCGACCACGCCGCGAAGCGCGGCCGCTCGACCTCCTGCAGGTGCAGCAGCTCCACATCCGTGTGCCGGGCATCGACCAGAATGCTTGCGAACAGCCGGTTGACAGCGCTGCGCTTACCTTCGAGCAGCTGCAAGTACAAGCCCTGCCCTTGACACAATACGCCGCCGATACCGTGCCGGGGGTTGTTGGCTTGCGCCGTCGTCAAGATCGAGGCGGTCACTGTCGAGGTCTGCGGTCCGACGGCGCGGCTGACGTAGAGCAATTGGATGTGCAAGGCGTGTCCTGGTGGCAGCGCTCGGGCTCGAGCAAGCCCCGACTGTGAACCAGTTTGCCGCTGGCGCGGCGCGGCGCGCACAAAAAGGCAGGCATGATCGCGGGCCCGCACCTTGCTGCCCAAACCGGAGACTCTCTTGCGACCGAACCACTGCGCCGCCACCGCGGCGACACTCACGGCCCTGATGGCCTGCGTCACTGCCCTGTGCCTGCCACTGGGTGCCCGGGCACAGGCCGACCCGCTCAAGGCGGCGGCCGCCGAAGCCGGCGCCGTCGTCACCGACAGCGGCCTGGTCTTTCGTTCGTTGAAGGAAGGCAAAGGCCCGAGCCCGACCGCCGCCGACAGCGTCAAAGTGCACTACCGCGGCACCCTGACCGACGGCAAGGAGTTCGACAGCTCGATCAAGCGCGGCCAGCCGGCCGAGTTTCCGCTCGGCCGCGTCATCAAGTGCTGGACCGAAGGCGTGCAGCGCATGCAGGTCGGCGGCAAAGCCAAGCTGACCTGCCCGTCGGCCATCGCCTACGGCGAGCGCGGCACGCCGGGTGGGCCGATTCCGCCGAACGCGACCCTGATCTTCGAGGTGGAGTTGCTCGGCATCGCCGGCAAGTGAGGCCGCACGGTCTGCCTGCGTCATCCGCTTCAGCCCGGCGCAAGCGGCATTGCCGAACCGCGCCGCTTCTGGCAGGGTCGCCCCTTTGCAAGGAGGCCGCATGACGCATCGCATCGGGCTGGTAGTGGTGCTGGCCCTGTTGGGCGGCACGCCCGGCGCGCAGACCCAAGACACAGCGGCGGCGGCGCGCCGCATCGGCGCCGACACCTTCGTCTTCGGCGGGTCGGTGCGCATCGACCAACCGGTGACGGGCGACTTGATCGCCGCCGGCGGCAACGTTGATGTCGATGCACCCGTCGCAGGTGACGCCACGCTCGCCGGCGGCAACCTGCGCGTTACGGCCAAGGTCGAGGGCAGCGTGCACGCCGGCGGCGGGCGCTTGATCCTGGACGCGCCGATCGGTCGCAACGTGCGCGTCGGCGGCGGCCAGGTCGAAGTCGGCCCGCTGGCGGCGATTGGCGGCCACGTGACCGTGGGCGGCGGGCAGGTCACGCTGCGCGGGCCGGTCAAGGGCAATGTCACGGTGGGCGGCGGCCGGGTGCTGATTGACGGCGTGGTCGAGGGCGACGTGGATTCCTATGCCGGCCGCGTCTCGCTCGGGCCCAACGCGCGCCTGGGCGGCAAGCTGCGTTACCGCAGTGGCGACGAGTTGGTGCGCGACCCCGCGGCCACGGTGGCGGGCACCGTCGAGCGCCTAGCGCCCCAGGGGCGCAGCGCTGCCCCACCCGCGCCACACAGTAACGCATGGGGTGAGCACGCGCCGCGCGCCGGGCCCTCGTGGTTGTGGACCGCGGGCCTGATGGCCATCGCAGCGCTGCTGGTCGCCGCGCTGCCGGTCACGTCGATGCGCGTGGCCGAGGGCCTGCGCACGCGCCTGGGCTGGAGCCTGCTGTGGGGTTTCATCGCCCTGGTGTGCATTCCCGTCGCGGCCTTGATCCTGCTCATCAGCATCATCGGCATTCCGGTCGCCTTGCTGGCGCTGCTGCTCTACCTGGCTTTGCTCCTGGTCGGCTATGTGGGCAGCGCCATCGGCCTCGGGCAATGGGCGTTGACCCGCCTGCGCGCCGACGCGGCGCAGCGCACTGGCTGGCGCATCGCTGCGGCGATGGCCGCCGTGTTCCTGCTGGCGCTGTTGGGCAGCGTGCCCTTCATGGGTGGCTTGGTTGCGCTGCTGGCGGTGGTGGCGGGCATCGGCGCGATCGCGCTCTTGCTGGCGCC
>JANNGJ010000183.1:0-10514 GCA_031403815.1 Burkholderiales bacterium
GAAGGCGCGATCGACATGGTTTCGATCAGCGACAAGGTGCCGGCCGACATCAAGGCCAAGGTTGATGCCGCCAAGGCCGGCATGAAGGACGGCAGCTTCCACCCGTGGAAGGGCCCCGTCGTCGATCAGGCCGGCAAGACCATGGTCGAGAAGGACCAGACGCCCGACGACAAGTTCATGCTCGGCATCAACTTCTACGTCAAGGGCGTGGACGGCAAGGTGCCTTCCGGCGGCAAGTAGGCCCACCCCCGAAGCGGCTGCGCCGCTCCCCCTCAAGGGGGCGGCGCCAGCGGCCCGGCAGAGCCGGATCCGCGGCGCCCGCTGAGAGCCGTTGTGACTTCAGGCATCGATTTCGACCGCATTCCGCAAGAGCACCTGCCAGTGCTCTTGCGCAGCATGCCCAAGGCGGAGCTGCACATCCACATCGAAGGCTCGCTCGAGCCCGAGCTGATCTTCAAGCTCGCGGCGCGCAATGGCGTGGCCTTGCCCTACGCCAGCGTCGAGGCCCTGCGCGCGGCCTATGCCTTCAGCGATTTGCAGAGCTTTCTCGACATCTCCTCCGCCGGCGCCGGCGCCGGCGTGCTGCGCGCGGAGCAGGACTTCTTCGACCTGGCCTGGGCTTATCTCGAACGCGCCGCCGCCGACAACGTGGTGCACGCCGAAATCTTTTTTGGACCCACAGACCCACACCGAGCGCGGCGTGCCGATCGAGGTAGTGATCCTCGGCCTGGCCCATGCCTGCCGCCGCGCCCACGCCGAGTGGGGCCTGAGTGCCAAGCTGATCCTGTGTTTTCTGCGCCACCTCAGCGAAGACGCAGCCCTGGTCACACTCGACGCCGCGCTGCCCTGGCACGAGCATTTCATCGGCGTCGGCCTGGACAGCAGCGAACAAGGCCATCCGCCGGAAAAGTTCGCCAGCGTCTTTGCCCGCGCTCGCGCACTCGGACTGCGCGCCGTAGCCCATGCCGGCGAAGAAGGCCCGCCGGCCTACATCGAGAGCGCGCTCGATGTGCTGAAAGTCGAGCGCATCGACCATGGCGTGCGCTGCGTCGAGAGCCCGGCGCTCGTGGCGCGTCTGGCGCGCGAGCGCATGCCGCTGACCGTCTGCCCGCTGTCCAACGTCAAGCTGCGCGTGTTCGACAGCTTGGCTGACCACAGCCTGCCGGCGCTGCTGGCGGCCGGCCTGTGCGCCACCGTCAACAGCGATGACCCGGCCTATTTCGGCGGCTACATCAACGACAACTTCGTCCAGACTTTCGCTGCGCTGCCGGTACTTGGCGCGCGCGAGGCCTACCAGCTTGCACGCAACAGCTTCGAGGCCAGTTTCGCCAGCGCAGCCGACAAGGCGCGCTGGATCGCTGCCCTCGACGCGCACTTCAAGGCAGCGGCGAGCGCGGGCTGAGAGCGGGCTGCCGCACGCTCGTCGCGGCGAGCGCGCGGCAGGTCGATTCGCAACAATCTCAGAACTTGACTTCGATCGTCATGACGCAACCGCGCACCGTTGATCGGGTCGGGTCGCGGTAGCGAGCGGCGTGCTGGAGGGCGGCTGCGTCGTACACGCCGGCGGGTCGGCTGGCCACGACCGCAATGTTCTGCGCTGTGCCGGCAATCACGTCGTAGCGCATCGCCACCCAGCCGCTTTGCCGCTGGCTCAGTGCCGCCGCGGGGATGGCGCTGGCCGGAAACGGATCGCCGGACTTGAGCTTTTGCGCCAAGCACTCGGGTGAACTTTGCGGCAGCGTGGGCCGGGCCTCGTCGAGCGACATGTAAGGCGGGTTCGAAGCGCTGCTCGCGCTGGTGCCGGTGGCTGTGCCGGTGGCGCAGCCGGCAAGCGCCAGGCTGGTGCTGACGAGCGTGGCGTACTTCAGGACGGATGCGGTCATGGCGTGCTGGTGAAGTGTGCGGCCCGATCGTACTGCCCTGAGCGCTGTTGCACGGTGCGCGCCACCTACAATGCCGCTCGCCGCGTGCCACCCGCTGCGCAAGCCTTCATCCGGTGGCCATGTCGAGGACAACCATGTCAAAAAACCTCATCCGCGGGCACTGGCTCGCGTCGATGTTTTGTTTCGCCTTCACCTGCTCGCTCAGCGCTGCCGCGGCGCCGCTGCAAGTCGGCTTTGTCTACGTCAGCCCGATCGGCCAGGCCGGCTGGACCTACGAGCATGACCAGGCCCGGCTGGCCATGCAGCGCAGCCTGGGCGACAAGGTCGGCACGCGTTTCGTCGAGGCGGTGCCTGAAGGCGCCGACGCCGAGCGCGTGATACGCGACCTGGCTGCGCAAGGCACGCAGTTGGTGTTTGCCACCAGTTTCGGCTACCTCGAGCCTGCGCTGCGCGCGGCGGCCGATCTGCCGGGCGTGAAGTTCGAGCATGCCGGCGGCTACAAGACGGCGCCGAACCTGAACACCTACAACGCACGCTTCTATGAGGGCCGCTGGCTGGCGGGTTGGTTGGCCGGCAAGTCGAGCCCGCGCGGTGTGGCCGGCTATGTGGCGGGATTCCCGGTGCCCGAGGTGGTGCAGGGCATCAACGCCTTCACGCTCGGCATGCAGGCCGCCAATCCGAAGGCCGTGGTGCGTGTGCTGTGGCTGAACACCTGGTTCGACCCGACCAAGGAGCGCGAGGCGGCGTTGGCCCTCATCAACGCCGGCGCCGACGTGCTCACCAACCACAGTGGTTCGCCGGCGGTGCCACAAGCGGCCGAAGAGAAGGGCGTCAAGGTCATCGGCTACCAGAGCGACATGCGCGCACATGCGCCGACGGCGCAGCTCGCCGCGGTCACGGCCGATTGGGGCGGCTATTACACGCGGGTGGCCCAGAGCGTGATCGCCGGCACCTGGCAGGCGCGGCCGGTGTGGGGCGGCATGAAGGACGGCATGGTCAAGCTCAGTGCCGTGTCGCCCAGCGTGCCCCCTGCGGTGCGCAGGGAGCTCGCGGCGCGCGAGAAGGCGCTCGTCAACGGCAAGGCCGCGCCTTTCAGTGGGCGGCTGGTGGACCAGGGCGGCCGCGTGCGCAACGAGCGCGGCGCGCTTGCCGACGACGCTATCGCGCGCATGGACTGGTTCGTGCAAGGTGTCTCGGGTACCCTGCCGCGACCTTGATGGAGCTGCCGCCATGCGCCACCGCTGCCTTGCCACCCTCAGCCTGCTGCTAGCCTGCACATGGCTGCCGCTGCCCGCTGCGGCGCAGGCCAAGACCTTGCGCTTTGCCAGCGCCTTCGACCCGCAGAGCATGGACCCGCATGCGCTGGCCCTGCTGTACCAGACGCGGGTCGTGACGCAGGTCTATGAAGGCCTGGTCAACCGCGGCAAGGACTACAAGCTGGAGCCGTCGCTGGCCACCTCATGGGAGATGGTCAACGCCACCACCTGGCGCTTCAAGCTGCGGCCTGGCGTGAAGTTCCACGATGGCACAGCGTTCACGGCCGAGGACGCGGTGTTCTCGATCGAGCGTGCACTGGACAAGGCCTCGCAGCGCAAGAACCAGATGCTGGGCATTGCCGGCGCAAAGAAGGTCGACGCCGCCACCATCGACATCAGCACCACCGCGCCCGATGCGGTGCTGCCGGACAAGCTCTTCCTGGTGGCGATGATGAGCAAGGCCTGGTGCGAGAAGAACAACGTTGCCCGGCCGCAGGACTACAACGCCAAACAGGAGACCTTCGCCGTGCGCAACGCCAACGGCACCGGGCCCTTCATGCTGGCGCGCTATGAGGCCGATGTGCGCACGCAACTGAAAGCCAACCCGGCTTGGTGGGGCCGCGCAACGCCCGCGCTCGCGGCCCAGTTCGGCGGCGGCAACCTTGATGAAGTGCTCTACCAGGTGATTCAGGCCGACGCCACGCGCTTGGCGGCGCTGGCCTCGGGCCAGGTCGATTTCGTCATCGACCCGCCGTTCCAGGACTTGGCGCGTTTGAAGGGCGACAAGGCCCTCAAGGTCAGCGAGGTGGACGACATCGGCACCCAGTACTTCGCGCTGAATCAGCACAGCGCCGAGTTGCCGGGCAGCGATATCAAGGGCAGGAATCCATTCAAAGACGTGCGCGTGCGCCGCGCTGTGCAACTGGCCATTGACACCGACTTGATCGTCAAACAGGTGCTGCGCGGCGAAGGCAAGGTCACCGGCTCCTTCGTCTCGCCTCTGGTCGACGGCTACCTGGCGGAGTTCGAGCCGCGACCGAAGGCCGACGCCGCCGCCGCGCGGGCTCTGCTCAAGGAGGCGGGGTACGAGAACGGCTTCTCGCTGCAAATGGATTGCGTCAACGTCGCCTGGCGTGCCTCGGTCTGCCAGGCTGCGGCGGCGATGCTGGAGAAGGTGGGCATCCGCGCCAGCCTCGTGACGTCACCCAGCTCGGTGTTCTTTCCGAAGTTGACGCAGGGCACCGGCAGCCTGGTTGAGTTCGGCTGGAGCGCGACGCCCGACCCCTGGAACATTCTGCAGTCGCTGGTGCGCAGCAACGACGGCTTGACGGCAGGCGCCTTCAACGCCGGGCGCTATGTGAATCCCAAGCTCGATGCACTGATCGACGCGCTGCGCGTCGAGCCCAACCTGGGCAAGCGCCGCCAGATGGCCAGTGACGCACTGCGCATCCTGAACGCCGAACTGCCGCTGATCCCGCTCTACCGCCGTCAGCACAACTGGGTCATGCGGCCCAACGTCGAGGTGGTGCACTTGCCCAACGACGTGCTCGAGTTGCGCTGGGTCAGCCTGAAATAGGCGGTGCCCGATCGGTCGGCCACTGTGGATGGCGCAGGGCGGTCATGACATGGTCGCGCCAGGCGCCGTCGATGAACAGGTATTCGCGCGCCAGGCCCTCGCGCTCGAAGCCCAGGCGATCCAGCAGCGCCAAGCTGCGCGTGTTCTCCGGTCGCACGTTGGCTTGCACGCGGTGCAGACCCATGCGAGGGCTGAAGGCGTCGCCCAGGGCGGCTTGCAGGGCTTCGCGCATCAGGCCCCGGCCTGCGTGCCGCGCGTCGAGGGCGTAGCCGAGCATGGCGTTGCAGAAGGCGCGCCGCGCGATCTGCGTGAAGTGGATCTGGCCCAGTGCCAGGCCGGGCGCCTCGTGTGCGAACAACCACCAACCGGTGCCGCCGCCGACCGCAGCGGCCGTGGCCGCTTCCGCCAGGCGCTCGCGCTGACCTTCTGGACTGAACAGGGCCTCGGGCAGGGGCGGGTTCCATTGCGCATGGGCGGCGCGGTTGCGCAAATAGAAGTCGGCCACCGAGTCAGCGAAGGCCGGGTCGCTGGCGCGCAGCAACAGGCGCGGTGTGGTCAGCGAATCGAGCGGTGTCACGCCGCCATTGTGGCGCCGCTGAGTGCCGTGGCCAGCACGGTTGCCGACGGGCCGAAGGCGTAGGCGTCCATGCCCAGGCAACCGTAGGTCACGCTGTCGTGCAGGCGCAGCGGTGCGTGTGCGCGGCCGCCGGCGCCTGCGGCAATGTGCCAGGGCAGCAGGTGCTCATCGCTGGGGTGCATGTCCAGGGCATGCGGGGCCTGGCGGCGGTAGTCGAACAGGGCCGGCCAGTCACGCGCGGCACTGCGCTCCAACCACCAGCGGCGAAAGGCAGCGCTCTCGGTGATCTCAGGCTGTTCGGCCTCGACCTGAAGGCCGCCGCCGAAGACACGGCGAAGGTTGTGCGTGATGCTGCCGCTGCCCAGCACCAGCACTCCTTCGCGTGCCAGCGGCGCCAGGGCCAGGCCAAGGGCGAACTGCGCGGCCGGGCTGTCGCTCGGCACCCAGGCCAGCGGCAGCACGGGGACGTCGGCGTCAGGCCAGGCGTAGCGCAGGGGCGTCCAGATGCCGTGGTCCAGGCCGCCCTGCGGCGTGGTCTGGGCGGCGATGCCCGCCGCGGCCAGCATGGCCTGCACCTGCGCGGCCAGCGCCGGGGCGCCTGCCACGTCGTAGCGCAGGGTGTTGAGCCGCGGGTCGAAGTTGCCGAAGTCGTACACCGCGGCATGTTGCGCCGCAGCCAGCATCACCGGTTGGCGCGCCAGGCTGTGCGCCGACAGCGCAAGGATGGCGCGCGGCCGGCCGAAGGTGGCGTTGATGGCCGGGCCGAGGCGCTGCATGAAGGCGCCGGCAGCGCGTGGCTCGAGCGCCGTCATCGGCGAGCCGTGCGAGAGGAAGATCGGCGGCAGGGGCAGGGCGTTGTGCATGCGTCATTGGAGCGCACAGCGCCAGGCCGCGGGTTGCGCGGCTTTGCATGCACGGTGCAGCGTGCTTGCACGCCGGATGGCGCCCGGGTAGCGGTCGCATAGCGCCCGCACAGCACCCGCATGGCACCCGCATGGCACCCGCATGGCACCCGCATGGCACCCAAGAGGGCCGTCGCCGCACAGGCTTCTGCCGATCAGGTAACGTGCCGTCATGACCCTCTTGCAACGCCCTTCGATCTGGTCCCTGGCCTGGCGCCAGACGCAGCGTGATTTCCGCGCCGGCGAGTTGCGCTTGCTGCTGGTGGCCGTGACCCTGGCAGTGGCCTCCCTGACCGCGGTGGGCTTTTTCGCCGACCGCCTGGAGCGTGGCTTGGCGCGGGATGCGCGCCAGATGCTCGGTGGCGACGCCATCGTGGCCAGCGACCAGCCTTCGCCACAAAGCTTTGTTGATGAAGCTCGCGGACGTGCTCTGGCGGTCGCCACCACCACCAGCTTCCCGAGCATGGGCCGGGCCACCGAGGCCCAGGGCGGCGCCTCGCGCCTGGTGGCCGTCAAGGCGGTCAGCGACGCCTACCCGCTGCGTGGCCGGCTCAAGCTCAAGAACGGCGAGAACGCGCCCGTGCTCGACGCCGCCGGCGCACCCGATTCCGGCACGGCCTGGGTCGAAGCGACGCTGCTCGAGGCGCTGCAACTCAAGGTCGGTGACAGCCTGCTGCTCGGTGATGCCACGCTGAAGATCACACGCCTGATCGTGATCGAACCCGACCGCGGTGCCGGCTTCATGAGCTTCTCGCCGCGCGTCATGGTCAACCACGCCGACCTTGCCGCCACCGGCTTGGTGCAGCCGGCCAGCCGCGTCAACTACCGCCTGGCCGTGGCCTCGCCGACGGGTCGCGATGCCGATGTGGCGGACTTTGTGCGCTGGGCCGAAACCCAGGTCGAGCAGCGCAAGTTGCGCGGCGTTCGCGTCGAGTCGATGGAGTCCGGCCGGCCGGAGATGAAGCAGACGCTCGACCGCGCCGGCAAGTTCCTCAACCTGGTGGCGCTGCTGGCCGCGCTGCTGGCGGCCGTGGCGGTGGCGATCGCCTCGCGTGACTTCGCGGTCGGCCACCTCGACGACTGCGCCATGCTGCGCGTGCTGGGCCAGCCGCAGCGCACCATCGCGCTGTCTTACACCCTCGAATTTGGCCTGGTCGGTGCCTTGGCCAGCGCGGCCGGCGTGGCGCTGGGCCTGGCGGTGCACTATGTCTTCATCTGGCTGCTCGCCGGCCTGGTGAATGTGGAGCTGCCGGCGCCGGGTGCCTGGCCGGCCCTGTTCGGTGTCGGCGTCGGCCTGACCTTGTTGGTCGGCTTCGGCCTGCCGCCAGTGCTGCAGCTGGCGCGCGTGCCGCCGCTGCGCGTGATTCGCCGCGATGTTGGCGGTCTCAAAGGCGCCTCGCTGGCGGTGCTGGGTGCCGGCGCGCTCGGCTTCGCGGCCTTGTTGCTGGCGGTCTCGGCCGACTTGAAGCTGGGCCTGATTGCGGTCGGCGGATTTGCCGCCGCCGCGGCGCTGTTCGCGCTGCTGTCGTGGCTGGCCGTGATGGCGCTGAAGCGGGCAGTGCCGGAGTCGCGCGCGCCGCGCTGGTTGATCCTGGCCACACGCCAGATTGCGGCGCGACCTGCCTTTGCCGTGCTCCAGGTGTCGGCGCTGGCGGTCGGCCTGCTGGCCCTGGTGCTCTTGGTGCTGCTGCGCACCGACTTGATTGCCAGCTGGCGCGCCGCCACGCCGCCCAACGCGCCTAACCGCTTCGTCATCAACATCCAGCCCGAGCAAGGCGAGGCCTTCAAGCAGACTCTGGCCAGCGCCGGCGTGAGCAGCTACGACTGGTACCCGATGGTCCGCGGCCGCCTGGTGGCCATCAACGGCCGCGCGGTGGCCCCCGACAGCTTTGCCGACGAGCGCGCGAAGCGCACCGTCGAGCGCGAACTCAACCTCAGCCACGCCGCCCAGCTGCCCAGCCACAATAAAGTCGCGGCGGGGCGCTGGAGCGCGGAGGAGGCTGACGCGGTCAGCGTCGAGGAAGGCCTGGCCACGACCCTGGGCGTCAAGCTCGGTGACCGCCTGCGCTTTGACATCGCCGGGCAGCCGCGTGAAGGCCGCATCACCAGCCTGCGCAAGGTGGACTGGGGTTCGATGCGCGTCAATTTTTTCGTCATGTTCCCGACCGCGGCCATGCCCGACCTGCCGGCCACCACCATTGCCGCCTTCCGTGCGCCGGAGCTGCCCGGATTCGACAACGCACTGGCGCGCGATTTCCCGAACATCACCACGGTGGATGTGTCGGCCCAGATCGGCCAGATCCAGCGCGTGCTCGACCAGGTGATTCGCGCCGTCGAGTTCCTCTTCGCCTTCACCCTGGCCGCTGGCCTGGTGGTGTTGTTCGCGGCGGTCACGGCCACGCGCGAAGCGCGCTCACGCGAGTTCGCTGTGATGCGCGCCCTGGGCGCGGGCCGCAGCCTGCTGGCCCAGGTGCAGCGCGCCGAGCTGCTCGGCGTCGGGGCCCTGGCGGGCATGCTGGCCTCGCTCGCAGCGATGGTCGTCGGCTGGGCCCTGGCGCGCTACGCCTTCGAGTTCCAGTGGAACGCGGCCTGGTGGGTGCCGCTGGCAGGCGCTGCGGCCGGCGCGCTGCTGGCGCTGGCAGCCGGCTGGTGGGGCCTGCGCGATGTGCTGCGCCGGCCGGTGGTGGAAACGCTGCGCAAGGCGGCGCAGGAGTAGGCCGCTTCTCGGCGTTCCTGCGGGCTGTGCTCAAGCTGGCAGGAACGAAGGCCTGCAATCGGCCCTCAACAGACACAGCAGTTGAGTCTGCATGGCGGTCAGCCATCATGGAAGCGACATGATCATGGGCACCCCATGGGGCACTTGCGACATGTCCGCGGAAGGCCCGCAGACTCACATCGCGGGTTGAACAGGCAAGGCGAGCTGATCAGCTTCGAGGCGACGACCGGAACATCTCGTGGTGCAAGCCCCAATGCTCAACAGCGGCGACGAGCACCATCGACTCGCCTTCGTCGACCCGGGCGTCGACTTCAGCCAGTTCGACACACAGGCGCAGTAACTTCAGCCGCAGAGCGGGGTCCTGGATTGCGCCCATCAGATCCGCCAGCGTGCGCTCGTCCACCGGGCAGGCATCAGCCCACTTCAACTGGTCACTCGAAAGCAAGTCTTCGCAGAAGGTGTCCAGCAGCGCATGCAACTCATGTCGCGCCAGACCCAGCTGCGCATGTTGATTCCCCTTTTGAGGGCTGATGGGCTCGGGTCAGTCGAAGATGTTGCTCAGCCAGGACTTCTTGCGGTGGCCGTGCTGGCCTCGGCCATGCCCGTAATCGGAGTCTGCGAACTGCGGCTGCGACTGTACGGCCGCTTGGGCGGCCGGGTTTGGTGTCATCGCTGCCGCGCGCTCGATCAGCTTGTCGAGTTCGCCACGGTCCAGCCACACGCCACGGCATTTCGGGCAGTAGTCGATCTCGACGCCTTGGCGATCACTCATGACGAGTGCGGTGTCGGTGCAGGTCGGGCATTTCATGCTTGATTCCTAGGTTGGTTTCATGGATCTGAGCCGCCGAATCCGGACAGGCTCGGCGTGCTCGTGGACAGCTTGAAGATCAAGACCTGAAGGCTTTGTGGCAACTCTGCTCAGCGTCCGGGCGAAGCCGGGTCAGCGTGAGATTCGAATGCCCTGCAGGGGCCGAGAATGGTCGCCAGCGCGATGGCAGATTGCTTGTTCCGTTTGGAGCCCAACAGCGTGAGCCTCGTCAGCTGGCCGTGAGGCTTCATTGGCAGTATCGACTTCGCGAACGCAAGCTGCGGCCCAAGCAGCGGGGTGGCCTCAGCGGTCGATGCAGCAGCCAGACCGGCCGGCCCCGGCCCCGGCCCTGGCGTCGTCGGCCCGTCTTCAGGCTCGGCTTGGGGTGGCTCCGGCTCCATCTGCGGACCGAACCGCTTGATCAAGTGGTTCGCCAGGTAGGCCACCGCGAGCACAAGGATGTAGATCAGGCCTTCCGGCAGGTTCTGCATGACTGTGCTCGCTACTGCGCAGACACGGCGACGCGTGTGTCATCGACACTGCCGATCTCTTGGCGCATCACCGTGTCGGCCTGCAGGTTCTTCATGCGGTAGTAATCCATGATGCCGATATGGCCCTTGCGGAACGCCTCGGCCATGGCCCTGGGCACTTCGGACTCGGCTTCGACGACGCGCGCGCGCATCTCCTGTTCGAGCGCCACCGCCATGGCCCGGCGCTCTTCGGCCTTGGCCTGGGCGATCTGCTTGTCGGCGTTGGCCTGGTCGATCTGCAGCTTGGCGCCGATGTTCTCGCCCAC
>JANNGJ010000184.1:0-9106 GCA_031403815.1 Burkholderiales bacterium
CGCCGCCTGAATCCAGGCGGCGAATAGCTGCGTAGAGACCTGCGTAGCCTCTCAACTGCAAGGAGCCTCTGTATGCGCACGAAACTCATCACCCTGGCCACGACCGGGGTAGGCATGGTTGCGTTGGCCGGCGGCATGAGCGCCTTGGCGCAAGCGCCGGCCTTGGTGGCCCCAGGGCCGAACAAGGTGGCCTTCCCGGCCGACTGGGCCAAGGGCACGCTGTACGCCACGGTCGACCGTCCGGACACCAAGCAGTACCGCGAGTTCTACTCCACCCCCGACGTCGTCGAGCAGGTTCGCGCCGGCAAGCCCATTCCCGACGGAGCGATGCTCATCCTGGCGGCCTACATGGCCCAAGTCGACGCCGCCGGTGTGCCGCTGAAGGATGCCAATGGCCGCTTTCTCAAGGGCAACCTGGTCGCTGTGAACGTGCAGCAGAAAAAGAAGGGCTGGGGCGAGGACATTCCTGCAGCGATCCGCAATGGCGACTGGGTCTACCAATCCTTCACGCCCGCCGGGGTTCCCAACGACAAGGCCAACCTGGCGGCCTGCTACCAGTGCCACTTGCCGTTTGCCAAGGACGACTACCTGACCAACCTGGCCAAGCTGCAAGGCAAGTTCCCGAGCCAGGCCGCGGCGGTGGTGAAGAGCGGCCCGGCCGACGTGACCGTGGCCGGCTTCAGCTTCGGCCCGACCGCGCTCAAGGTCAACGCCGGCCAGGCTGTCACCTGGACCAACAACGACGACACGCCGCACCAGATCACGCTCACCGGCGGTGGCAGCCAGCGCAGCGACGTGATGCTCAAAGGCCAGAGTGCAACGATGAAATTCGACGCTGCCGGCAACATCGCCTACATCTGCGGCTTGCACCCGACGATGAAGGGCACCATCGAGGTGCTGGCGAAGAACTAGCGCAGCGTGGTGGGGCGCGCCGGTGGGGCGCTCAGTTGACGATGCGCACGGCAACGATGCGGCCGTTGTGTGGGTCAACGGTGCAGTCGTAGGCGAAGTGTGTCGTCGGTTCGCGGACCGACGGGACCGCGGTGCCCTGTCCGCGCACGCTGGCATTGCCGCCTTCTTGCTGGCTGAGTTGCCGCGTATCGGCGCTGAACAAGATGCTGGCCACGCCGGGCCAGCGGCGCTTCAAGCTGCCGGCGGCGGCCGACTCGCAGGCAGCCGGAGAAATCTGGCTCAAATCGGGCTCGACGGCGCGTGCAGCAGCGGGCGCCTGTCCCGTGTTTGCGGCATCGCGCAGCACCAAGCCGGCCACAGCGTTTGTGCGCGTGTCAAAGGTACAGCTGTAGCTGAAGGGTCGTGAGCCGCCGGCCGTCCGCGCCAGGCCGCTGCCGCGCAAGGTCAACTCGGCGCTGTCTACCGCACCCGGTACCAGAGTGGGCGCGGATGTAAAGCTGGCGCTGGCGCCGGGGCCTCGGGTATCACGCAGCGTTTCTTGTGCTGCGCGCTCGCAGGCTGAGATGGCGGCCGTGCGGCTTGCGGACTGCGACGCCGGCGTCTGTGCAGCGGCCGGCGCCGCCTCTGCACTGGCGCACAGGGCTGCCATCAGAACCGCGATGCCGGCGTTGGTGAATCGTTGCATGGCGCCAGTGTAGGGCGCACCTGCGCCCCAGGCTGTGCCCTACTTGGAGGGGGCGGGAGGCACCGGCAAGCCGCCCCACAGCTGCGCCACCCGGGCGTCACGGCCACACGAGGTGCGGTAGTACTTGTAACGCGTTGGATTCTTCTTGTAGTAATCCTGGTGGTAGTCCTCGGCCGCATAGAAGGGGCCGCCCAGCGCAATCTCAGTCACCACGGGCTCCTTGAACGGTTTGTTCTTCTCGAGCGCCGCGAGCGAGGCCTTGGCTGCCGCCAACTGTTGCGCGTCCAGGGCATAGATCGCGGTGCGGTAGGGTGAGCCGGCGTCGCAGAACTGGCGGTCCTTGGTGGTCGGATCGATGGTGCGCCAGAAGTACTCGAGCAACTGCTCGTAACTCACGCGTTTGGGGTCGTAGACGATCTCCACCGCCTCGGCGTGGCCGGTCGACTTGGCCGACACCTGCTCATAGGTCGGATTCGCCACCTTGCCGCCGATGTAGCCCGAGGTGGTGCTGACGACGCCAGGCACCTTGTCGAAGTCGGACTCGACGCACCAGAAGCAGCCGCCGGCAAAGGTGGCCTTGGCCAGCCCAGCAGGCGCCGGACCGGTGACTGTCGTGCCTTGAGCCCGTATGTTGCCCATCGACAAGGTCGCCGCCACACCGACGGCAAGAACCAGCAGGGCACCCATGGTCCAGTGTGAGTTCGTCTTCATGCAGCCTCCGTAACAAACTTCAGGGCCACGCCGTTGTTGCAGTAGCGCAGGCCGGTCGGCTTGGGGCCGTCGTTGAAGACATGGCCATGGTGGCCGCCGCAGCGGGCGCAGCTGTACTCGGTGCGGGGGTAACCGATCACGAAGTCGCGCTTGGTCTTGAACACGCCGGGCAGGGTGTCGAAGAAGCTCGGCCAGCCTGTGCCGCTTTCGTACTTGGTGCTGCTGGAAAACAGCGCCAAGTCGCAGCCGGCGCAGTGGAAGCGGCCTTTTCGCTTTTCTGCGTTCAAGGCGCTGCTGCCTGCGCGCTCGGTGCCTTCATCTCGCAGCACGTGGTACTGCGCCGGCGTCAGGCGCTGGCGCCACTGCGCGTCGGTGAGCAGCAGCGGCTCGATGCGCGGCAGTTCAGGCTTGCCGGCGGCGCTTGGCGCGGCGTGGGCGGAACGGGTGGCGGCAGATGCAAAGCCGAGGCTGGACAAGAAGCCGAGCCATTGACGACGGGTCATGTGGACTTTCCTTGGGAAGGGCAGGATTTGCCAATGCAAGTCTGTCGCCACCAACACAAACACCTTACAGCGTTCTTGTCGGCAGGGCAGTCACAGCCCATAGATCATCCCAGACCGCGGCGGGTTCCGCGGATCGGCCTCGCTGCGGCCGCTACGCGGCGCGACGGGCCAGGCGCGGGTCTTCGTCTTCGAAGAAGGCCGAGGGCACCGGCTCGAGTTGGCCGTAGTCGGTGGTATCGCCATCCGCCAGCAGTTCCTGGATTTCGGCCACCGGCAGCATGGTGCGTCCACCCGGGGTGACGGCGACTTCCTCCGCGGCAGCAGCGCCGGCTTTGGGGAGGAACAGCGCGCGCGCTTCGGCCACGCTGGGCAAGTTGTCTTCGTTCCATTCATGCACCGTCACACCGGCGGCGCGCAACACCTCCACCAAGCGCTGGTGCCGCTTGGCGCTACGGGCTGACTCGTCGGCGGTGCGTACTTCGACGGCGGCCACGGCGCGCGAGCTGAAGTCACAGACCAGCAGATCAACGCCCAGCCGGCCGGCGCGTTGCAGCCATTGCGAGTAAGGGAAGCGTGTCGGCACACTGATGAAGCGCGAGAGCGGGACTTGTGCCAGCACCACATGCCCCGGCAGCGAGCGACGCAGGATTTCATACGCCTGTCGCTCGCCCAGGGTCATCACGCGCACCGCCTGCGGCGGCCAAGCCTGGACGGTGTCCAGGCTGTCGTCAGCCAGGGGTTGTCGCGGGGCGTCGCTGCGACGGCGCAACCACAAGCCTGCCAACAGCAAGCTTGTGGCGACCAACATGGCCAGGGCGGTGGGGTCGAACAGGTTCATGGCGGGTAGCGGCCGTTGGGCGGCACAAAGGCTGTTGATCGCTTTTCGGCGAGGCTAGTGGCAGGCTGGAGCCGGGGCAAGCCTGGCGCCGTACGCGGGTGCAGAAAATGCCCACTCTTTCGCACACCTGGGGCAGCTTGCCGCCCCGCCCGCGGTTTGCAGGGCGCGTCCTGGCGGCTGCTAAGCTGCCTTTCTTATCTTGCCAGCCCCGATGCCATGGCCGCCAGCAGCCTTCTCGCCCTGATCGATGACATTGCCACCGTGCTGGACGACGTGGCCATCCTGACCAAGGTGGCCACGCGCAAGACAGCGGGCGTGCTGGGCGATGACCTGGCGCTCAACGCCCAGCAAGTGGCAGGGGTTCGGGCCGAGCGCGAACTGCCCGTGGTCTGGGCCGTGGCGAAGGGCTCGATGCTGAACAAGTTGATCCTGGTGCCCGCGGCGCTGGCCATCAGCGCGTTCGCGCCCTGGGCAGTGACGCCGCTGTTGATGCTCGGCGGCCTGTTTCTCTGCTACGAGGGTTTCGAGAAGCTGGCGCACAAATTTCTTGCCAGCCCGGCGGAAGACGCCAGCCACCGCGCTGCGCTGGAACAGGCCTTGGCGAGCCCCGATGTCGACCTCGCGGTAGTCGAGCGCGACAAGATCAAGGGGGCAGTGCGAACCGACTTCGTGCTGTCAGCGGAGATCATCGCCATCACCCTCGGCGCGGTGGCGCAGGCGCCGTTTCTGACGCAAGTGCTGGTGCTGTGTGGCATTGGCGTGTTGATGACGGTTGGGGTGTACGGCCTGGTGGCCGGCATCGTCAAGCTCGACGACATGGGCTTGTGGCTGTCGCACCGCGCGGGTGCCTCGGCGGCCTTGGGCCGGGCGATCCTGGCCTTCGCGCCGTGGCTGATGAAGGGGCTCTCAGTGGCGGGTACGGCGGCCATGTTCCTGGTCGGCGGCGGCATCCTGACGCATGGGGTGCCGTTCTTGCACGGCGCCATCGAAGCCTTCACGGTGGGTCTGCGTGGGGCGCTGCTGGGCGCGGCTTCAATGGCGGCTGACTTCCTGGTGGGCTTGATTGCGGGCGGCTTGGTGCTGGCCGCCGTGCTCCTGCTGCGAGGCCTGCGCGGCCGTCTGTCAACCCCGTCTGTGCCGGGTCGTTAGAGCTGGACGGCCGTCGATGTCGAGGCCGTACCCACCCCAACAACGGAGACAACCCCCATGCTCAAGAATCTTCTGGCCACCGTGGTGGCGCTGTTTGCTGCGGCAGCGTTTGCTGCCGTCGATATCAACAAGGCAACCCAGGCCGAGCTCGAGGCCGTCAAAGGCATCGGCCCTGGCATCTCGGCCAAGATTCTAGATGAGCGCAAGAAGGGGTCGTTCAAGGACTGGACCGACCTCGTTGATCGCGTCAAGGGCGTGGGCGAGGGCAATGCAGCAAAGTTCTCTGCCGCGGGCCTGACCGTCGGTGGCGCCGCCTTCAAGGGCGTGGTCGCGGCCCCTGCCGCCAAGAAGGACGACAAGCCGGCGGCCAAGCCTGCCGAGCCCGCGGTCGCTGCGGCACCGGCCATGAAGGCCGAAGCCAAGCCGATGGTCACAGCGCCGGCTGCGCCGCTGGCCGTGAAGGCCGATGCCAAGCCGCTTGCCAAGGCCGACAAGCCCGCCGCAGCCGCATCTGCGCCCAAGAAATAAGCTTCCGCATCACGCTGGCCAACCCTTGCTTCGCATTGTCGGCGCTGGGTTGGGCCTGGGCCTGGGCCTGGGCTCGGTTGCGAATGGCGCTCGCTGCGCGGGCGAATCAGCGCAGTTTGTCGAGCGTGCCGGTGGCCTCGGCGAGCAGGTAGTAGAAGGTCACGCGGCTCTTGCGCTGCACCCCGGCCATCTTGGCGAGCACCGCTGCCATACCAACGTCAGCCGCGCCTGTCGCCAGGCCCAGCTTCTTGGCTGCGAAACCCTTGCGCACGGTGACCAGCTCGTTTGGGTCGCTGCCTGACACCAGCGCCGAGTCGGCGTTGCGCAGCGCGATGCCGCAGTAGCGGACGATGGCGGCAATTGCCTCATCACTGACTGGGTGGGTGTACTTGGCCACGTCGGCCCTGTAGTCGCTCATCGAGGTCTCCCTGACCATGTTCTTTGGTGTCGCCACACCCTGGGGGTGTGGTCGTTTGCCAAATTAGCACGGTGTGCGGTCTGACTGCGACAAGACGTAAGCGTGGTGCGGCCTACTTGGCCCAGGTGTCCTTCAGGCCGGTGATGCGATTGAAGACGGGCCGCTCGGTGCGGTGATCGACGAGATCGGTCGCGAAGTAGCCATGGCGCTCGAATTGCACATGGTGGGCGCCGGGTGCACCGCGTTGCGACGGCTCGACGTAACCCTGCGTGACTCGCACGCTGTGCGGATTCAGCGCAGCCTTGAAGTCCTTGCCACCGGCGTCGGGTTGGTCCTCGCTGAACAGGCGGTCGTAAAGGCGCAGCTCAGATGGCACGCCGTCGTGGACGGCCACCCAGGTGATCGTTCCCTTGACCTTGACCGCATCAGCACCCGGCGTGCCGCTGCGGGTGTCTGGCAGCACGCGCGCCTGCACTGCGTTGACGACACCCGCGGCATCTTTGGTGCATCCGGTGCACTCGACGATGACGCCGTACTTCAGGCGCACCTTGTTACCAGGAAATAGACGGAAGAAACCCTTGGGCGGCAGCTCGGCGAAGTCGTCACGCTCGATCCACACCGCGGGCCCGAGATCAAACGCGCGGTTGCCGAGCTCGGGACGCTGGGGGTGGGCCGGCGCGCTGCAGGCCAGGGTGTCGGCGTCGCCAAAGATCTCGTGCCAATTGGTCAACTCGAGCCGCAGGGGGTCGATCACAGCCATTGCGCGCGGCGCCTGACCCTCCAGGTGGTCGCGCAGCGCAATGTCCAGGCTCGCGTAATCAGTCCAACCGCCGGCCTTGCTGGCGCCAGTGCGCTCGGCCAGCAGACGCAGACTGCCGGCGGTGTAGCCGCGCCGCCGCAGGCCAGCGATGGTGGGCATGCGCGGATCGTCCCAACCGCTGACGATGCCTTCCTCGACCAATTGGCGCAGCTTGCGCTTGCTGGTCACGATGCGGGTGACATTGAGCCGCGCGAACTCGTACTGGTGCGGGCGCGGCTGTGCCAGCAGGCCGAGGGCGCAGAGGTGATCGAGTAGCCAGTCGTAAAACGGCCGCTGGTCTTCGAACTCGAGCGTGCAGATGCTGTGGGTGATGTTCTCCAACGCGTCCTCGATCGGGTGCGCGAAGGTGTACATCGGGTAGATACACCAGGCGTCGCCGGTGTTGTGGTGCGTAGCGCGCTTGATGCGATACAGCGCCGGGTCGCGCAGATTGATGTTCGGGCTGGCCATGTCGATCTTGGCGCGCAACACCGCTGCGCCGTCATCCAGCTCACGATTGCGCATGGCGCGAAAGCGGGCCAGGTTGTCGGCTGCGGAGCGGGCGCGAAACGGGCTGTCGGTGCCAGGCGCATTGAAGTCGCCGCGGTTGGTGCGCATGGTCTCGGCGCTTTGCTCATCGACGTAGGCCAGCCCTGCCTCGACCAGGGCCTCGGCGGCGCGGTACATGAAGTCGAAGTAGTTGCTGGCGTAGTAGAGGTGGCTGGTGCGCTGGCCGTTGACCTCTGTTTCCCAGTCGAAGCCCAACCATTTCACTGCGTCGAGGATGGCGTCAACGTACTCCTGCTCTTCCTTCTCTGGGTTGGTGTCATCGAAGCGCAGGTGGCAGACGCCGCCATAGTCGCGCGCCAGACCGAAGTTCAGGCAGATGCTCTTGGCATGGCCGATGTGCAGGTAGCCGTTGGGCTCGGGCGGAAAGCGGGTGCGGATGCGTGCCGGGTCGAGCGGGCCCTGGGCATGGTGGGCGCCATCGCCGGGTACGCCGGCAAAGCGGCGCTGCGCATAGGTGCCGGCCTCGAGATCGCGTTCGATCACGGCGCGCAGGAAATTGCTCGGTTTCGGGCTCGGGTCTTCTTTGGCAGCGGACATGCGTCTAACAGGGAAGGGGTTGCGGCGATTCTATCGAGCAGGTGCTCGACGTTACGGCTCCTTGCAGGTGTTGGCGCGGGCCGGCTGGCCGGCTGTCCACCGCAGTTCGCGCCGCCGCGTTGTGCCCACAAGGCCCAGGCCAGCGTGCCCGGACCGGCAACCGCAAGGAGAGCCCTGTGAACACCAAGTCAGCCCTGATTGCCGCCGCACTGGTACTGGCCGCCGCCGGCGCACAAGCGCGAGATGTGTATTGGTCGGTCGGCATCAACGCGCCGCTTCAGCCGGGTGTCAGCATCGGCACCGTGATCTCGAACGCGCCGGCGTACCGGCCCGCACCGGTGTACTACGCGCCTGCACCGGTCTATTACCCGGCGGCCCCCGTGCTCTATGCCGAGGAGGTCTACTACCGCCCGGCGCCGGTTCTGCTGCGTCCCGCGCCCATCGTGTATTTGCCGCAGCCCCACTACGCCCCGCGCCGCGTGGTCTATGCGAACGGCTGGGCGCCGTCGCACCGGGGTCACGGTCGTGACCATGGCCGCGGCCACTGGCGCGATGATGACGACCACTCGCGTGGCGAACCGGTGATGAGTCGCTACAGAGATCGCTGACCCGACGTCCTCAGGCCACCACGCCCAGGGCGTGGTGCCAGAGCAAGTGGCCGAGGAAACGGCCCGGCAGCAGTGTGAAGACGCCGGCCAACAGGCAGGCTCCCACGTACAAGTTGGTCATGCTGCGGCGGTGCGCCGCCACATTGCCCTGGCGGATGTACCAGATGCCGCGTGGCAGGTTCACCGCGGTGATCACCGTGAAGGCATGGATCGGCGTGATGCCGGCCAGGTTGGGCATGTTGTAGTCGCGGATAAAGGCACTGGCCAGGGCGGTGCTGCCCATCAAGAGCACCCAAACCCACCCCACGGCCTTGTGGCTGTGCGTGCCCTTGCGCCGCGCCAGCATCACGGCCCCGAGCAGCAGGGCCAGCAAGGCGGTCACCAGGTGGAAGAAGATGACGGGGTGACGTTGCAGCATGAACGCGAAATGCTCGACAAGGCTGCGGTGGACTGACATGGAGTGGAGTCGGGTGAGTGGCAACGAACGTGATGTTCGCGTCGCCGCTCACCTTCGTCCGCAGCCCTGCGACGACACGGTGGCCGCGCCGACGAAACGCTGCCTACTGGCCGCGAAACAGATGCGCGTAGAGGCGGCTGGCGGTGAGCTTGTCAGCGTGGCCGCGCAGCGTCAGTGTCACCTTGCCTGACTCTTCACGCAGCGCGCTGCCGATGGCGTTGGCCCGCACGATGGTGCCGCGGTGCACTTGCCAGAACACGGCGGGGTCGAGCTGCGGCAGCAACTCCTTGAGCGACAGCCGGATCAGGTGCTCGCGTTCGGCCGTGACCACACGCACATATTTGTCGGCCGCCTCGAAGTACAGCACCTCGCCGATCGGTACCAGGTGCAC
>JANNGJ010000185.1:0-17282 GCA_031403815.1 Burkholderiales bacterium
GCCCCACAACTGTCGCTCGGCATAGGCGCCGCCGACGGCCGCCAGCACCGCCGCGTCGCCGGGCAAGCCGCGCTCGGCCGCCTCGACACGTTGCAACCACTCTGCCGGCAGGCCGGGCAGGTTGTTGATCAAGGCCTGCGCCACCGCGTTGCGCTCATCGCGCCCGAGTTCCGCCAGGCGATGCCAGGCCGGCAACAGCCAGCGACGCGCCAGCTCGTGGGCGCCCAGGCGCGCGGCGAGGTCGGCGCCGCGCGCTGCGATCAGGGCGTCGACGTGGTCGCTGGCCTCCAGTTGCTGCCAGGCCCGTTCGAGTTGCGCCGTGTCGCGCGCGGCGCCCAGGGTTTCGCTCGCCAGGGAGCGCAACAGGCTCTGTGCGGCGCTCGGCGAGAAGGCCTGGTGCTTGGCCAGCAGGCGCGCGGTGCGCAGGGCCTCTTCGGGTTGATGCGCCAGCCGGTGTGCTTGCAGGCGCAAGCGCAGCGCCTGGGTGCGCCGTGCGACGCCGGGCGGTAGCTCGGCCAGCAGGGCCAGCGCCCGTGGTGCGTCGCGGTCGTCGAGCGCCCACTCCGCCGCCATCAGGGGCACGCCGTCGTCGTTGCCACGCGTCAAGGCGCTGCCAGCGCGGCGCAGGCGGCGCAGTTGCCGGAGTTGGCGATCGCGTTGCGGCCGGTCTTGCAGGCGGTGCAGGCTGGCGGCCCAGAGCAAATGGGCCAAGGTGCGCGTCTGCAAGTCACCGACCAGTTCGGGCGTGGCCTCCTGAATCGCCACGGCACGCGCAGCCGCTTTGCGTGCGCGGCTGTAGCGCGCGCCAAAGTACTCGGCCAGCGCGTCGCGCAGGGCGGCCTGCGCGGCCTGCCCGCGCCGTTGCACGCGCCACTCGTGGGCCCGCGTCGGCAGGCTGGCCAGGGACTGCAGGGCGCGCATCGCGAACAGCAGGGCCAGGCAGGTCAGCAGCAGCGTGATCACGAACAGGTTGAGCGACACATCGACGCGCCAGCCGCTCCAGTACAGGCTGACCAGGCCGTCATTGCGCCCCAGCGTGGTGGCAGCCACCACGGCGGCCACGAACAGCAGCACCAGCCAGATCACGCCGCGCATGGCGGCTTCCTCTTGCAGCGCGCGGTGGCCCCCGCGCGCGCATTCCCAAACAACCGCCGCGGATCGGGCTCTGCCCGGCCGCCAGCGGTGCCCCCCTGGGGGGGAAGCGCCGAAGGCGCTACGGGAGGGGGCGTCATCTTCCGGCGGCTGCGGTGGCCAAGGCCGCCAAAGTTTCGTCGGGCCGCGGCACGCTGGTCTGTCGCGCCTGGGCGCTGACCTGGCGCAGCAGGTCGGCAACGCCGATGACGCGCTTGGAGCTGCGCGCGAAAAAACGATCAAGCGTCGCCTGGGCGTCGCGGATGTCGGACTGGGCGATCTCAAACTGGCGCGACAGCAGGGCCAGGCGCGCATTGAGCAGGCGCAGCTTGAGGTTCTCGCGGATGAAAAACTGCTGCTCCGGCGCGACCAGCATGGCCTCGGGATGGTCGATTCGTGTCACCCGCACCAAGGCGCGGATCTCGTCGGCGACCTGGCTGCTGCTGGCCTGCCACCACTGCGCTGCGCGCTCGCGCCACGGCGCATCGACTGGCGCCTTGGTCGGTGCAGGCGGCATCGCCACGGTGGCAGCACTGGCTGCGGCGCCGGCGCGGGCAGCACCGGGCGAGGCCTTGCTGCGCGGCTCTGCGAGGGCCAGCAGAGGCAACTCGTCAACCAGTCGCGCCGCTTCGTCCAGCCGCACAGTCAGGCTGGAAACGTCGACCCCGCCGAGCGCCTTGACCCGGTCCAGGTCACGGCCAATCGCCCGGCGCACGCGCTCCAGGCGGGGTTGGTTGTAGCGCGCCAGCCTCTCATCGGCCTGCTTCAAGGTGGCCACCAGGGGCTCGACGCTGCCGGTCAGCGCGCTCTGCTGCAGCGCCACCCGCACAGCGGCCTCGACGTCGGCCACCACGTTCTCATCGCGTGAGCGCGACACCGATTGCAGCAACTCTTCGATCTGCGAGCGCTGCATCGAGGCCTCGGCGACGCGGGCTTCCAGCAGCGCCACTTTGGCGGCTGTCTCGCGCGCCAATTCCTGCGCTGCGCGCGACAGTGCGCGCGCCTCCGCGGCCTGGTTCTGGCTGTCTGCCTGGCGCCGCACGAGCTCCTGCTCGAGTCCCTTGATGCGCTGCTGGGTGGTCCAGGCCAGGGCCAAGCCGGCGATGCTCAGCGCCAAGGCCACGACCGCGATCACTGGCCACCAGCGGGCTGGAAAGCGGTCGGGGGCGGTGGGGGCGTCGTTGCGCGCGGGGGCGGCTGCGCCGCTGGGGGCCGGGGCGTTCAAGGTGGCGGAGATTGTAGGCAGCCCTCGATGTCGGCCAGCGCGGCGAGCACCGCCTCCAGTGTCGGCAGGGCTTCGAATACCTGGCCGAATCCGAGCGTGCGCGCGCGCTCGGCGATGCGCGGGTGGGAGGTCAGCGCGCACGCCAGGCGCCAATCGGCGCGCGGGGCAAATTGCGGCAGGTAGCCGATGGCCTCGGTGCTCGACAGCCACCACAGGTGGGCCGCAGGCGCGGCGACGGCGCTGGCCAGTGTGGCCAAGTAGGCGGCGGTGGGCCGCGCCGGCCCGCGGCGGTAGGCTTGCGTGAAGTGCACCGCGGCGCCGGCACTGCGCAGGTGGTCGGCAAACTCGTCGCGGCCGCCGTCGCCGCGCAGCACCAGCACTTCCCGGCCGGCCCAGTCTTCGGCGCGCAGTTGGGCCCACAAGGCGGCCGAGTCGAACTGCGTGGCGGTGGCGCGCGGTGCCACGCACAGCGCGCGCGGCACGCCGGCCAGCAGCAGGGCTTGCAGGGTGCCCGGCCCGGTCGCGCCGGCGCGCACCGCCGCGGGCCAGCCGGCGGCGGCCGCACCGACCGGACGCGCGGCAAAGAAATGGCTGACGGCGTTCGGGCTGACAAACATCGCCAGCGCGTAGCGTGGCAGCTCGCGCCAGGCGGTGTGCAGTTGGTCCAGATCGACCACGGCGTCGACGGCCAGCAGCGGCAGGGCGGCCGCGTCAACGCCCTGCGCGCGCAAGCGCTCGACCCAGGCGTCGGCCTGCGGCTGCGGGCGGGTCACGAGCAGGCGCAGCGGCATTGCCGGAGCGCTGCTAGGCCGACAGGTAGTCGCTGGCGCCGGCGGCGTGCAAGGCGGCCACCGCTTGCGCACCCAGCGCCTCGGCAGCGGCAGCGTCGGCCGCGCGGCCCTGGACCCGGGTGGTCAGCAAGGCCCGCGTTGGCACAACAGCGTGGCCGAGCGCGGCGTCAAGTTGCAACCCATCGCCCTGCCAGTGAGCATGCGCGGCCAGCGGCATGGAGCAACTCCCGCCCAGGCCGCGCGAGACCGCGCGCTCCGCGTGCACGGCCAGCCAGGTCGACCGGTGGACGAGTGCGGCCAGGGCTTCGCGCAACTCGGTGTCGGCCGCGCGGATTTCGATGCCGAGGGCACCTTGGCCAGCCGCCGGCAACATTTGGGCCGCGTCGAAGCGCATGCGGATACGCGCCGCCAGGCCCAGACGCACGAGGCCCGCAGCGGCCAGCACAATGGCGTCGTACTGGCCCTCATCGAGCTTGCGCAGGCGGGTGTCCAGGTTGCCGCGCAGGGGCTCGATGCGCAGGTCGGGACGCACGCTGCTGAGCTGGGCCACGCGGCGCAGACTCGAGGTGCCGACACACGCGCCCTGCGGCAGATCCGCCAGGCTGGCGTAGCGAGGCGAGACCAGGGCGTCGCGTGGGTCTTCGCGTTCGAGCACGGCAGCCAGCGCAAAACCGTCCGGCAGGTCCATCGGCACATCTTTGAGTGAGTGCACGGCCAGGTCGGCGTGGCCGTCTTCGAGCGCGGTTTCCAGCTCCTTGACGAACAGGCCCTTGCCGCCGACCTTGGACAGCGAGCGGTCGAGGATCTGGTCACCGCGGGTGGTCATGCCGAGCAGCTTGACTGGGATGCCGAAGCGGGCGGCGAGCAGGTCGCGAACATGTTCGGCCTGCCACATCGCGAGGCGGCTCTCACGGGTGGCGATGGTCAGTGTGCGGTGCTGAAGCAGGGGCATGGAACGATTATCGCTAGCAGCCTTGGCTGCGCCATCCGCGCTGCCCCGGACTGGGGCGGGCTGTTGGTAACATCCAAATCCGTAACTGGATTACACCTCGATCCGTCTTCAGGAGCTCGTCATGGCCCGACCAAAGCCTTCTCGACCGCGCCGCCCGGCGGCCGCGCGCAGTGACGATGCCGCGGCCAAGAACCGCCCGCTGGTGGATGACATCCGCCTGCTCGGCCGCATCCTGGGTGACGTGATCCGCGAGCAGGAGGGCGCCGAGGCGTTTGCGCTGATCGAACGCGTGCGCCAGCACTCGGTGGCGTATCGGTTGAAGAAGGACGCGTCGGCCGGCCGCGTGCTCGACCGCCTGTTGAAAAACCTGTCGGGCGACCAGACGGTGAGCGTGATCCGCGCCTTCAGCTACTTCAGCCACTTGGCCAACATTGCCGAAGACCGCCACCATGTGCGCCGCCGCGAACACCATGAGGCGCAGGGGCATCTGCAAGAGGGCTCGCTGGCGATGGCCTTTGAGCGCCTGGGGCAGGCCGACATCCGCGCCAGCGAGATCGCCCAGATGCTGGCCCAGGCCTATGTCTCACCGGTGCTGACCGCGCACCCGACCGAGGTGCAAAGAAAGAGCATCCTCGATGCCGAGCGCGCTGTGGCCGAACTGGTGGGTCAGCGCGATGACTTGCGCACCGACAGCGACCGGGCCGACAACGAAGCCTCGTTGCGCGCCCGCGTGACCCAGCTGTGGCAGACACGCATGCTGCGCACCGCCAAGCTGACGGTGGCCGACGAGATCGAGAACGCGCTGTCTTATTACCAAGCGACTTTCTTGCGCCAGGTGCCGCGCCTGTACCGCGACCTCGAGCGCGCCCTGCACGGCCACGAGGTGGCGCCCTTCTTGCGGATGGGGCACTGGATCGGCGGCGACCGCGATGGCAACCCCAACGTCGGCGCACCGACACTGGTGCTGGCCCTGTCGCGCCAGGCCGAAGTGGCGCTGCGCTTTTACCTGACCGAGGTGCACGAGCTCGGCGCCGAGCTGTCGATCTCGCAGACCTTGGCGCCGGTGACACCGGCCATGCGGGCGATGGCTGAGCGCTCGCCCGACCGCAACCCGCACCGCGAGGACGAGCCCTACCGGCGTGCGCTGATCGGGGTGTATGCGCGTCTGGCCGCCACCTTGCACCAGCTGACAGGTACCGAGGCGCTGCGCCATGCCGTGGCGCCGCAAGACCCCTATGCCAGTGCCGAAGACCTGTTGCTCGACCTGCGCACGGTCGAGGCTTCGCTGCGCCACCACCATGCCCAAGCCTTGATCGCGCCGCGCCTGACGCCGCTGATGCGCGCGGTGCAGGTGTTCGGCTTTCATCTGGCCACGGTGGATTTGCGGCAAAGCTCCGACCAGCACGAGGCTGTGGTCGCCGAGCTGCTTCACGTGGCCCGCATCGAGCCCGACTACCTCGGGCTGGACGAAGCGGCACGGCGCACCTGCCTGCTGGCCCTGCTCAACGACGCGCGCCCGCTGCGCGTGATGGGTCACATCTACAGCGAGCGCACGCAAGGCGAGCTGGCAGTATTCGAAGCAGCGCGCAGCGCCTTGGTCCGCTTCGGCCGCCATGCAATCCGCCACTACATCATTTCGCACACCGAAGACGTCAGCGACTTGCTCGAAGTGCTGCTGCTGCAAAAGGAGTGCGGTCTGATGACGGGCACGCTCGACGCTGGTGCGAAAGCCGACCTGATCGTCTCGCCGCTGTTCGAGACCATTGCCGACCTGCGCAACGCCGAGCCCATCATGCGCGCCTATTACGCGCTGCCTGGGGTGCAGGCCATGATCTTGCGCAGCGCGCTGGGCGCCTATGCAGAGCAAGACATCATGCTCGGCTACAGCGATAGCAACAAGGACGGCGGCTTCTTCACCAGCAACTGGGAGCTGTACCGCGCCGAGACCGCCCTGGTCTCTCTGTTCGAGCCGCTCACGCGGGAGCACGGGCTGGCACTGCGCCTGTTTCACGGCCGCGGCGGCACCGTCGGCCGTGGCGGCGGCCCGAGCTACCAGGCCATCCTGGCGCAACCGCCGGGCACCGTGAACGGGCAGATCCGACTGACCGAGCAGGGTGAAGTCATCGCCTCCAAGTACGCCAACCCCGAGATCGGTCGGCGCAACCTGGAAACCCTGGTCGCGGCCACGCTCGAAGCCACCTTGCTGCACCCCACCAAGAGCGCGCCCAAGGCCTTCCTCGATGCCGCGGCCGAGATCAGCGAGATGAGCTTCAACGCTTACCGCAAGCTGGTCTACGACACGCCGGGCTTTACCGAGTACTTCTTCGATGCCACGCCGATCCGCGAGATTGCCGAACTGAACATCGGCTCGCGCCCAGCATCGCGCAAGGCCAACCGGCGTATCGAAGACCTGCGCGCCATTCCCTGGGGCTTCAGCTGGGGCCAGTGCCGCGTAGCGCTGCCGGGCTGGGCCGGTTTTGGCAGCGCCATCGACCAGTGGCTGGGCGCGGGCAGCGCTAGCCAGCGAAAGACCCGGCTGGCCTTGCTGCAAAAGATGTACCGGCAGTGGCCCTTCTTTCGCACCTTGATGTCCAACCTCGACATGGTGCTGGCCAAGAGCGATCTGCGCATCGCCGCGCGCTACGTCGAACTGGTCGAAGACAAACGCCTGGCCAAGCGCATCTTTGCGGCGATCCAGGCCGAGTGGGCGCAGGCGGGCGCGATGCTCTCGCTGATCACCGGCGAGCCGCACCGCCTGGCTTCCAACGCGGCGCTGGCGCGCTCGATCGAGCACCGATTCCCCTACCTCGACCCGCTCAACCACTTGCAGGTCGAGCTGATGCGTCGCTATCGCCAGCAAAAAGCCGGCGACCCGGCCAACGCGCGCGTGCAACGCGGCATCCATCTGTCCATCAACGGCATCGCCGCCGGCCTGCGTAACACGGGTTGAGCCCCGCACGCCTGCTTCAGGGTGGCGTCGCGCCGCAGAACAGGCACACTCGGCGCTCGCCCTGTCTTGTCTTGACTTGCCATCGCCCGCGATGAACCCGACCGAACCCAGCGCCCCTGCCGCTTTCCACCCGCGCTCGATCGAGCGCTTCCCCGAGCTGGCCGCCCTGGCCGCCGACCTGCTGCGCAAGCCGCCGGCCCTGCTTGGCCTGTCGGCCGCCGAGGCCCGCTGTGTCGTGAGCCACATGCAGCTGCTTGACTACACGAAGGGCACCACCCTGCTGCGCGAGTACGACGCCGCGGCCACTGGCTACATGCTGCTGGTGCTGTCGGGTGAAGTCGCGGTCGAGACCGCCGAGCCGGGCCACCCGAGCGAGGCCGTGCCCATCTCATCCCTTGGCGCGGGTTCCCTGCTGGGCGAGATGTCGCTGCTCGATGGCGAGCCGCGCTCGACCGAATGCACCGCAATCTCGGCCGTGCAGGCCGCCGGCTTGTCGCGCCAGGGCTTGGACCAGCTCATGGCCCAGCAGCCGCAGGTGGCGGCCAAGCTGCTCGCCGAAGTGGCCTCCATCATCGCCAACCGCCTGCGCGCGCTGAGCGAGCAGTTGCGCCTCTATGGGCAACTTACGGCGTCGATGCAGCGGGAGATCGATCGCCTGAAGCGAGGCGCCTGAGCGCCTGGCGACCCGTGAGCTCAGGGGCCAGACGCGGCCAATACCTCGCGCACCGCCGCCAGCTGGCGCCGCGACACCGCCAACCATTCATCGACCGGTGACACCTGCACGGCCCAGCCGATCTCGTTGCCACCACCGTCGTCCTCGTGCTCGGCCATGCGCCGGCGCTCGAGCAGGCGCACGGCATCGCGTGCCACCAGGGCATTGCGGTGGATGCGCAAGAAGCGCTCGCCCAGGCGCTGCTCCAGCTCGGTGAGGGAATCGTCGAGGACCCAGCTGCGGCCGGCGGTGCGCAGGGTGACGTACTTCAGCTCGGCTTTCAGATAGAGCACGTCGGCCAGCGGCACGCGGGCCACGCGCCCGCGTTCGCTGACCACCAGCACCGGCCCTGGGGCCGGGCTGGCACTGTCGCCGCGCGCAGGCACGCGGCGTGCGGCGCGCTGCAAGGCGGCGGCGAGTCGCTCGCGCTTGACGGGCTTGGTCAGGTAGTCGGCAGCGTCCAGGTCGAACGCCGCCAGCGCGTGCTCGGTGTGCGCGGTCACAAAGATCACCACCGGCGCGTTTTCCTGGCGCTGCAACTCGGCTGCCAGGGCGGTGCCGGGCTGGCCCGGCATCTGGATGTCGAGCAGGACGATGTCGGCCGCGTACTCGCTCAACCACTGGCGGGCCTGTTGCGAATTGGCGCACTGGCCGGCCACGCTGCAACGCGGCTCGGTGCACTCGGCCACCAGGGTGGCCAGACGCGAGCGGGCGAGGGCTTCGTCGTCGACGATCAAGACCCGCAGCGGGGGCAAAGGTGCAGTCACCCGGCAGCCTCGGTGCTGCGCCATGCGCTGAACATTCGGCCTGGGCGGTTGGGCAGCTTCATGGCGTGTCGCCCAGGGGTACCACGATGCGCACGCGGTACCGGCCTTTGGTCTGATGAACATCGAACTGGGCGTCGAGGTCGTGCAGCAGGCGCAGCCGTTCGCGCACGTTCGCCAGGGCCAGGCCATGGCCGGGCTGGGAGGCGGCACCGCTCACGGTGTTGTCGATCGTGATTTCGACGCGACCCAGGCGCACACGGGTGCGCACGCGCACCTGGCCGCCGGCCTCGGCGGGCTCAACGCCGTGGCGCACCGCGTTTTCCAGCAGCGGCTGCAACACCAGGGGCGGCAGGCGGGCGATGTCTGCGGCGGCGTCGAGCTGCCACTCGAGCTTGAGGCGCTCGCCGAAACGCAGGGTCTCGATGGCCAGATAGCGCCGCGCCAGATCAAGCTCGCTGCCGAGCGTGACCGAGCCGCTGGGCCCGTCGCTGTCGGCGAGTGCCACGCGGAACAGGTCGGCCAGGTCTTCAAGCACGCCCTCGGCGCGAACCGGGTCGGTGCGCACCAGCGAGACGGCTGTGTTCAGGGTGTTGAATAAGAAGTGCGGGCGGATGCGCGACTGCAGTTCGGCCAGCCGCGCCTTGGCGTCAGCGGGCGTGCGCCGGCCTTCACGCCACTGCAGCCAGGCGCCCAGCAGGCCTGCCAGGGCAGCGCCGATCAAGGGCAGGGCCAGCAGGCGCAGCCGGCCGGGCTCCAACAGCTGCAACCAGAACATCGGTGCGCACGCCAGCAGGGCAAACAGCGCGCCCAGCAGCGCCAGCGCCACGTTGCGCGGCGCCGCCGCCAGTTGCTGCAAGGGCCGGCGCAGCAGGCAGACCACGGCCAGCCAGCCCAGGGTGCCCAGCAGGGCGGCGGCGATGGCCGGGCCCAGCGTGGCGAGTGCTTGTGCGCTGGTGTCCGCACCGGCCAGCACGGCCAACACCACCGCGCCGTTGACGGCCAGCAGGGCGCGCAAGGCCAGCGCGCCGCGGCAGACGTCGAATGCCGCGCCACTGGCCGCGTTGCTGCCTTCGAGCGGCGCTGGGCGCGTCGATGTGAGCGCCGAAGGCGGCCAAGCGCTGCGGCCGTCGGCAGCGTTGAGCGGCGCGGGCATCGTGTCGGGCAAGCTCATCATGCGAGGCAGTGCGTCGATAGAATCGATTCCACCAAGGCTGGCAGTTGTCGGCATTGTGTCCCAGCCACTCCCCCCATCGCTCACTTCGGGCGCCGCACGTGCGGTGACGGCCTCATGTCTTCCAAGCCCCTGAACCCGCTCGACAACAAGTCACAGGCCTGGTCAGCTCTGTTCTCGGAGCCGATGAGCGAGCTGGTGCAGCGCTACACCGCCAGCGTGAACTTCGACCGTCGCTTGGCCGCGGCCGATATGGCCGGCAGCCTGGCGCATGCCGAGATGCTGGCTGCGCAGGGCGTGATCGCGGCCGAGGACCACGCGGCGATCCAGCGCGGCATGGCGCAAATCTCCGCTGACATCGAGGCCGGCCGCTTCGAGTGGAAGCTCGAACTCGAAGACGTGCACTTGAACATCGAGGCCCGTCTGACGCAATTGGTGGGTGACGCCGGCAAGCGCTTGCACACCGGCCGCTCGCGCAACGATCAGGTGGCCACCGACGTGCGCCTGTGGCTGCGCGGTGAAATCGACCAGCTCGCGCCCCTGCTGGCCGGCATGCAGCGCGCGCTCGTGGCAGTCGCTGCGCCGCACACCGAGACCATCCTGCCCGGCTACACCCACCTGCAGGTGGCGCAGCCGGTGAGCTTTGCGCACCACCTGCTGGCCTACGTGGAGATGTTCTCGCGTGACGCCGAACGCCTGGCCGATGTGAGGAAGCGCGTGAATCGCCTGCCGCTCGGTGCTGCCGCGCTGGCTGGCACCAGCTACCCGCTGGACCGCGAGCGCGTCGCCCGCAGCTTGGGTTTCGACGGCGTTTGCGCCAACAGCCTGGACGCAGTGAGCGACCGTGACTTCGCCATCGAGTTCACATCGTGGGCAGCGATCACGATGATGCATGTCTCGCGCCTGAGCGAAGAGATCGTGCTCTGGATGAGCCAGAACTACGGCTTCATCGATCTGTCCGATCGCTACTGCACCGGCTCGTCGATCATGCCGCAGAAGCGCAACCCCGACGTGGCCGAACTCGCGCGCGGCAAGACCGGTCGCGTCTATGGCCACCTGATGGGCCTGCTGACCCTGATGAAGGGCCAGCCGCTGACCTACAACAAGGACAACCAGGAAGACAAGGAGCCCTTGTTCGACACGGTCGACACGCTGGCTGCCACGCTGCGCATCATGGCCGAGATGGTCGCCGGCATGATTGTCAAGCCCGAGGCCATGCAGCGCGCAGCACTCAAGGGCTACGCTACGGCGACCGACCTGGCGGACTACCTGGTGAAGGGAGGCGTGACCTTCCGCGACGCCCACGAGGTGGTGGCACATGCCGTGAAGTTCGCAATGGCGGAGGGTGTGGACCTGGCCGACTTGCCGCTCGATGCGCTGAAGACCTTCCACGCCGCGATCAATCAAGACGTCTATGCCGTGCTGTCCCTGCGCGGCTCGCTTGAGGCGCGCAAGGTACAAGGCGGCACCGCGCCCGAGCGGGTGCGCGAGCAGATCGCGGCGCACAAGGCGCGGTTGGGTTGATGGCCCCGGGTGACGTACGCCCTGCGCTGACGGTGTGAGCAAACTCACGACCGGTGACCGCCTGAGCTGCGCCGCCATAGGCGCCGTGTTGGGCCTGTTCGTTGGCGCCATGGCTGCTTGGCTGATCGGTGGCAGCCTCTACGGGGAATCAGCAGGATTCGCCGGGGTGGTTGGCACCGCGAAGGCGTTTGTGCTCGGCGCGGCATTGGTCTGTGGTGCAGTGTGTCTCATCGGTACTGCACTTGCGGTCTGGTGGTGGCTGTCGCGCACCGCTGCGTAACATCGACCATGGCCACAACAAGCTTGGGCGAGTTCGACCTGATCGCGCGCTACTTCACGCGCGCACCGCGGCGAGCCACGCTCGGGGTCGGTGACGATTGCGCGCTGCTGGCACCGCTGCCGTCGGGCCACCAGATGGCCGTGTCGAGCGACATGCTGGTCGAGGGACGGCACTTCCTGTCCACCGTGGCCCCCGATCGGCTGGGCCATAAGGCGCTGGCGGTGAACCTGTCGGATCTGGCGGCCTGCGGGGCCGAGCCGGTGGCCTTCACGCTGGCGCTGGCGCTGCCGCGCGTTGATGAAGGCTTCCTCGGCGGCTTCGCACGTGGCCTGCTCGCACTGGCCGATGAACACGGCCTGGAGTTGGTGGGGGGCGACACCACGGCGGGCCCGCTCAACATCTGCATCACGGTGTTCGGTTCGGTGCCGGTCGGCCAGGCTTTGCTGCGTTCCGGTGCCCGCGCGGGCGATGCACTGTGGGTCAGCCACCCGGCCGGCGGTGGCCTCGGCGATGCCCGCCTGGCCTTGGAAGTGTTCCGCGGCCAGCTGTCGCTGCCCACCGAGGCCTTCGAGGCCGTGCGCCTGCGCATGGAATGCCCCACGCCCCGCGTGGCGCTCGGCCTGGCGCTGCGCGGCGTGGCCAGCAGCGCCGTCGATCTGAGCGACGGCCTGGTCGGTGACCTCGGACATGTCTTGGCGCGCTCGGGCGTGGGCGCGACCGTCGACGCTGATGCCTTGCCGAAGAGCGCCTGGCTGGCGGCGCTGCCGCGAGCCCAGCAGCACGCATGGGGCCTGGCCGGCGGCGATGATTACGAGTTACTTTTCAGTGCGCCGGTGGCTGCCGAACGCGCGGTGTTGGCTGCCGCCCACCGTGCTGCTGTGGCGGTGACGCGCATTGGTCGCATCGACGCGGCGGGCGGTTTGCGCATCGTCGATGGCCAAGGGGCGCCGCTGCCCCAGGGCTTCGCCGCGTTTGATCACTTTCGCAGCCCGTCATGAGCGGTGTAGAGGAAGTTGTCGATGCCAAAGTGCTGAGCGACGCCAGCACAACGGCTGGCCCACCGCAACGCGCCAGCCTGCGCTTCATGCTGCGCCACCCCGCCTACTGCATCGCGCTGGGCTTCGGCAGCGGGCTCTCGCCGAAGGCCCCCGGCACGGTGGGCACGCTGTGGGCCTGGGCGGCCTTCTTGATTCTCGACCGCTGGCTCAGCAGCGGGCAATGGGCGGTGGTGTTGGTGCTGTCGCTGGTGATCGGCGTCTGGGCCTGCGCGCGCACGGCGCGGGACCTCGGCCTGGCCGATCCGGGCGCGATCGTCTGGGACGAAGTCATCGCCTTCTGGCTGGTGCTGTGGCTGGTGATGCCCGCTGGCCTGCTCGGCCAGGCCGTGGCCTTCGCGCTGTTTCGCATCTTCGATGCGGCCAAGCCGGACCCGGTGCGCTGGGCTGACCAACTGTTCAAGAGCGCCCACGGTTGGCGCCAGGGTTTCGGCATCGTCTTCGACGACCTGGTTGCGGCACTGTGCACTCTGCTGGTGATCGCGCTCTGGCGCTTTGCGTGGCCGGCATGATCGACCTCCCTACGCTCACGCCCTTGCTGCTGCCGCTGGCCGACGCACTGCGCGCCAAGGGCTGGCGCGTGGCCGCCGCCGAGAGCTGCACCGGCGGCCTGATCGCGGCGGCTTGCACCTCGCTGGCCGGATCGTCCGACTGGTTTGAGCGTGGTTTTGTCACCTACAGCAATGCTGCCAAGAGCGAGCAGCTGGGCGTCGACGCGGCGCTGATTGCTGCCCACGGGGCCGTCAGCGCAGAAGTGGTGAGTGCCATGGTGGCAGGGGCGCTGGCGCACTCGCCGGCCGACATCGCGGTGGCTGTCACGGGCATCGCCGGCCCCGGCGGGGCGGTCCCGGGCAAGCCGGTCGGCACCGTGTGGCTGGCCGTGATGCTGCGCGGTGGTGCAGCCCAGGCCGAGGGTCTGCAACTGGCCGGCGACCGCGCCAGCGTGCGCGCGCAGACCTGCGTGCTGGCACTGCAGCGCTTGAGCGCGCTGTGCGAAGCATGAAGCGCAGCGACACATTCGATGTGTTGCTCACGGGGCGCATGTCGCAGACCGAATGCGACGCCTGGCACCAGGCCCTGCGCGAGGCGGCGCCCGAGTTCGCCTGGTGGTGCGACGATGACCCTGATCTGCCGCGCCAGGCGATCGCCGCTGCCGTGGTGGCGAACCCGGCGCCGGGTGCACTGGCCGGGCTGTCGCAATTGCGCCTGGTGCAGTCGCTGTGGGCCGGGGTGGAGAAGCTGCTCGCCGACACGACGCTGCCGCCAGCCGTGCCGCTGGCGCGCATGGTCGATCCGGTGATGAACCGCGCCATGGCCGAGACGGCCGTGTGGGCGGTCGTGGCGCTGCAACGCGGCTTCTTCACCTACGCCGCCCAGCAGCGCGACGCCGCGTGGTGCCAACATGCGCAGCGGCGCGCCGAGGACGTTCAGGTCCTGGTGTTGGGCCTGGGCGAGATGGGTCGCGCAGTGGCCACGCAACTGGTCGCGCAGGGTTATCAAGTCCATGCATGGTGCAGTGGTCAGAGGGCGGCGCCACCCCTCAGCGGCGTGGCGGTGCATGCCGGCGCGCACGCGCTGGCGGGCTTGCTGCCGGCGGCCGATATCGTGGTCAACCTGTTGCCGCTGACACCGGCCACGCGCGGCCTGCTCGGGGCGAAGTTCTTTGCGGCACTGCCTGCAGGCGCCAGTGTGGTCAACCTGGCACGCGGGGGCCATGTCGTCGATGACGACCTGCTGGCCGCGCTCGACAGTGGCCACCTCCAGCATGCTGTGCTGGATGTCTTCAAGCTCGAACCCTTGCCTGGCGACCATCCCTACTGGCGGCATCCGCGCGTCACCGTGCTGCCCCACATCGCCGCACTGACGGATGCACGCAGCGCTGCGGCGGTGGTGGCGAGCAACTTGCGCGCCCTGCGCGACGGTGCGCCCTTGAGGCACCTCGTCGACCGCCGGCGCGGCTACTGAGTCAGGCCTGCAGGGCCAGTTGCAGGCGCACCGGCGGGGAGCCGCGCGGTGGTGGGGTCGGCGTGGCGGCCACTTGCTGCAAGGTCAGCAGCATCAGCCGCTTCAACGCAGCCCACGGGTCGTGTGGCCACTCGGGGTGCTTCAGTCCCTTGATGATGCCGTCGCAAATGCTCGCGGCCTCGACCAGGTGGGCCAACTGGTGTTCCGCGAGCGCAGGCAAGACGCGCTCGTACAGGCGCTCCTTGGCGCCCCAGGCACGTGCTTCGCGCAGCGCCATCGGCATCGGCTTGCCATCGCCCAAGGCGTCCTTGGCACGCTTGAGTGCGCGCAGGTCTTCGGCCAGGGTCCAGTGCACGAGCACGGCGGCTTCCCCCTCGGCTTGCAGGCCGTCGAGCATCTTCAGCGCGCGCGCCACCTGGCCGGCGAGCACCGCTTCACCGAGCTTGAAGACGTCGTAGCGGGCGACATTGAGCACGGCGGCCTCAACCTGGTCGAAGTCGAGGACGCCTCGCGGGTAGAGCAGGGCGAGCTTCTGCAACTCCTGGTGCGCAGCCAGCAGGTTGCCCTCGACGCGGTCGGCAAAGAACGCCAGCGTGCGTTGGCCGGCTTCGCCATCGGCCACCCGCTGACCCTGGGCGACCAGGCGCCGGGCGATCCAGGCCGGCAGTTCGCGCCGCTCGACCGGGTCCACGCGCAGCATCACGCCAGCTGCGTCGAGCGCCATAAACCAGCCGCTCTTTTGCTGCTGGAAATCGAGTTTTGGAAGCTGGATCAGGGTCAGCATGTCGCCCGAGCCAAGCGCTTCGCAGTAGCGTTGCAAGGCTTCGGAGCCCTCCTTGCCTGGCTTGCCCGAGGGGATGCGCAGCTCGATCAACTGGCGCTCGGCAAACAGGCTCATCGCCTGTGCCGCACCGAGCAGGGCGCTCCAGTCGAAGTGCGCAGCATTGCCGACCGTGAAGACCTTGCGTTCCGAGTACCCCGCGGCGCGGGCCGCCGCGCGAATGGCATCGCCTGCTTCCTGTGCCAGCAGCGGCTCATCGCCATAAACCGTGTACAGCGGGCGCAAGCCCTTGGCCAGGTGGGCGCTGAGTTGATCGGCCTTGACTTGCATGGGGCGGTGGCGCAGCCGTGCGCTCAGCGGGGCTGGATGGCCGACAGCCGGCGCATCACCTGGGCCACGACGTCGTCTTCCATGGCGCGGTACAGCAGTGCTTCTTCCTGGGTCTTGGCCAGGGCCGCGGTTTCGCTGAAGCTCATGTCACGGGTCAGCAGCAGTTCATCGACGGGGAGCAAGACTTGGCCGCTGGGTGTGACGGCGCGAAAACGCAGCTTCACGCGCAACTGCACTTCGCGCACCTGGCCGGCGGCCGTCGAGGCCACGACGCTTTTCTCGCGCGCGTCGGCCAGGGCCTCAAGCACCAGATCGGCACGGCCGGGCGCGTCGATCACCTGGACGGTGCTCGCCATGAGTTGCTGACGGATCGATGCCGCGACAGGTGAATTCGGCGCGAAGCCGACCAGCGCCACACTGCGAAACGGCAACTTGGGCGCCTGGCGCAGCTCGAAACCGCAACCCGTTGTTGCGGCAGCGGCCACCAGGAGCAGGTGGCGTCGTTGCATCAGATGACGACGTTGACCAATCGGCCCGGCACGATGACGACCTTGCGCACGGCCTGGCCTTCGGCGAACTTGGCAAACTCTGGAGCGGCCAGGGCCGCCGCTTCGATCGCCGCCTTGTCGGCACCCGCCGGCACACGGATCGCGCCACGGGTTTTGCCGGCGATCTGCAGCACGAGTTCGATTTCGTCTTGCACCAGCGCGGCTTCGTCAACCTGTGGCCACGGCGCATCGAGCAGGTCGCCGAGCTTTGCGGCGAAGCCGAGTTCCTGCCACAGCACGTGGGCCACATGCGGGCACACCGGGTACAGGGTGCGCAGCAGCACTGACAGGCCTTCGCGCAGCGCAGCGCTCGATGCCGGACTGCCGTCAGGGGCGAACTCTTCGAGTGCATTGAGCAGCTTCATCGCGCCCGAGGCGACGGTGTTGTATTGCAGCCGGTCGTAGTCGTGGCGGATCTGCCTGAGCAGCACATGCACCTCGCGGCGCAGCGCCTTGGCGGGGCTGCTGGCGGCGCTGAAATCGTCGCCCGCAGCGCGCACGATGGCCGCCCGCCTGACTGCGAAAGCCCAGAGCCGGCTCAGGTAGCGATAGCTGCCCGCAGCCCCCGAGTCCGACCAGGCCGCGCTTTGATCCGGCGGCCCGGCGAACATCGTGAACAGGCGCGCGGTATCGGCGCCGAACTTGGCGATGAACTCGCGCGGTTCGACGACGTTGTTCTTGCTCTTGCTCATCTTCTCGATGCCGCCGAGCATCAAGGGCAGGCCGTCCTGCTTGGCAGTCGCGCCGGTGGGGGTGCCGCGCTCGTCATGCAGGACGTTGACTTCGCTCGGGTAGTACCAGCGCTTCTTGCCCTGCGCATCCTCGCGGTAGAAGCTCTCGTTGAGCAGCATGCCCTGGGTGAAGAGTTTGGTGAAGGGCTCGTCGAACTTCACCAGGCCGAGGTCGCGCATGGCCTTGGTCCAGAAGCGTGCATACAGCAGGTGCAGCACGGCATGCTCGATGCCGCCGATGTACTGGTCCATCGGCATCCAGTAGTCGTTGCGCGCATCGACCATGCTGTCCTTGGCATCCGGGCAGGCATAGCGCATGTAGTACCAGGCCGAATCGACGAAGGTGTCCATCGTGTCGGTTTCGCGCTG
>JANNGJ010000186.1:0-4007 GCA_031403815.1 Burkholderiales bacterium
CGGTTCAGGGCCGAGACGATGCCCAGGGTGAGGGTCTGGTCCAGGCCGAAGGGGTTGCCGATGGCGTAAACGCGCTGACCGACCAGCAAGTCGCGGCTGGTGCCGAGCGCCAGCGGCGGCAGCTTCATGGTCTTGCTCTGCGACACGTCGATTTTCAGCACCGCCAGGTCGCGGTCGGGGAAGGCACCCACCAGGGTGGCGTCGAAGCTGGTCTGGTCGGCCAAGGTGACGCGCGCGCCGCTGGCGCCCTGGATGACGTGGAAGTTGGTGACGATGTGGCCTGCCTCGTCCCAGACGAAGCCGGTGCCGGTGCCGCGCGGCACCTGCATCACGTTGCGCGAGAACATGTCGCGCTGGGTGGCCAGGGTGGTGATGTGCACCACCGAGGGCGAACTGCGCTTGAACAGATCGATGTTGGCCTGCTCGTCGGCCGACAGCGGCCCGCGCGGCACCACCGCCCGCGGCGTGGCGGCAGGTGCCTCGGTGCGTGCGTGCGCGCCGCCGAGCCCCACCAGCGTCGCCAGGGCGGCGTGGCAGGCACCGCGCAAAAGTGAAGTGGCTTGCATGGCGCCGATGATAGGCAATGCCCGTCCGCGGCAAAATGGGGCCATGACAGTTCAGCAAGTGACCCCCGAGCTGCGCCAGTGGATCGTGGCCCAGGCCCAGGCCGGCCACAAGCCAGAAGCGGTGCTGATCGCCATGCGCGCCAGCGGCTGGCAGGAAGACGTCGCCATCGACGCGATCGAGACCACGCTCAGCAACTTCCTGGCCGAGCACGCCCAGGCGGCCGGCATGCCGCCGCCCGTGCCAGTGCCCGGCCCCGACCTGTCGGAGTCACCGCTCTGGCTCGACGCGGGCGACCGCCAGGTGCAGGTGCTGATGAGCATGGCCCAGCCGCGCGTGGTGGTGTTCGGCAGCCTGCTGTCCGAGGCCGAGTGCGACGATTTGATGGCGCTGGCGCGCCCGCGCCTGACGCGCTCGGAGACGGTTCAGACCGAGACCGGCGGCAGCGAAGTCAACCCGGTGCGCACCAGCTCGGGCATGTTCTTCGGCCGCGAAGAGAACCCGCTGTGTGCGCGCATTGAAGCGCGCATCGCACGCCTGCTGGCCTGGCCGCTGGAAAACGGCGAGGGCTTGCAGTTGCTGCACTACCTGCCTGGCGCCGAGTACAAGCCACACCACGACTACTTTGACCCGGCCAAGTCAGGCACGCCGTCGATCGTGGCGCGCGGCGGCCAGCGCGTCGGCACCCTGGTGATGTACCTGAACGCGCCTGACAAGGGCGGCGGCACAACCTTTCCTGACGTGGCGCTGGAGGTCGCCCCGATCAAGGGCAACGCCGTGTTTTTCAGCTACGACCGCCCGCACCCGATCACGCGCACGCTGCACGGCGGTGCCCCGGTGATCGCCGGCGAGAAGTGGGTGGCGACGAAATGGCTGCGCGAAGGCCGCTTCGAATAACCCTTTGCGCTTGTCAACCGCTCTGCGCGGGCGTTCGTTGTGGGCCGTGAGCGTTTTGCTCAGTACTCATTCGAATGACACCATGAACAAGCTCCTGACCGCCCTGGCCGCCCTGGCCTTCGTTGCTGCCGCCCAAGCCCAGACGGCCGCTCCCGCTGCCCCGGCCAAGCCTGCCGTCCCGGCTGCCGCTGCAACCCCGGCTGCCCCGGCTGTCGCTGCTGCTCCGGCCGCCGCTGCCAAGCCGGCTGCCGACGCCAAGATGGCTGCTCCGGCTGCTGACATGAAGAAGGAAGCCAAGCCCGAAGCCAAGGCCACCGCGAAGAAGGCCGACAAGAAGGTCGCCGCCAAGAAGCCGACGACGGAAAAGAAGGCCAAGGCCAAGGCCGAAGAAAAGAAGGTCTGATCGGCGTCCGATTCAGCTCAAAAAAACCCGGCTTCGGCCGGGTTTTTTATTGCTCTGCTGCCGACTCAGCGCCGTGGCTGGACTTTGACCACCGCGGCCGCCGGCAGACTGCGGTTGCGCACGATGTGGGCCCACTTGCGTTGCTCCCAGCTGTGCGGGCCTTCGACAGGCCACTGCTCGATCACGCCACTCAGTTCGGTCAGCGGCAAGCGGGTCCAGCCCGGTGCTTGCCGGCGCAGGGACCAGCCGCCTGACAGCAGCCGGCGCGGCAGGGGGGCGCGGGCTTCATCGATCCAATAAACACACGGACGTTGCATCCAGAAACTCTGGCGTTCGAAGTGCACGCGGCCGGCGATGCCGCTGGCGGCGGGCAGCAGAATGTGGTGCGCGGCGGTCTGCACAACAGCAAACCGCAGGTCGCTGGGTGCGTCACCACCGCGGCAGACCAGGATCACGCGCTGGATGTCGCCCGCGGCGATGCGATCGATTTCGTGTTCATCGCTGAGCACCAGCAGATCGCCGCCTTCCCAGCGGGTGTCGAGGGATGGTTTGCGCATGGCGTAGTTCCGAAGCAGGGAACCACGACCCTAGCCGCTGCGCTGTCGGCGCGGTGTCAGCAGGCACGACAAACTGCAAGCAAATCAATGCAGTGTGCAGGCTCTCAGCTGCTCAGCCACAAGGCCAGCCCTGCTGCGCCGACTGAAAGCACCAGCACCCGCCCGACGCGCCAGGCAAAGAGCGGCCCGCCGGTGAAGGCCGCGACGGCACAGCGGCTGCCCGTGTTCACGCTGACGGCTAGCAGCGCTGCCCGCAGAGCCTCGCCGGCCGACAGCTCGCCGGCTTGGTGCAGGGCCAGGCTGGCGGCGATCGGGGCATGCGCGTCGGCGAGTGCCGCCAGGGCGGTGCCGGCGAGCCGGCCGCTGCTGCCGAACTGCGTCTGCGCCCACGCCACGGCTGCGGACACCAACAACAGCGCCGCAGCCACGCTGGCCGCTTCGCGCAAACGCAAGGGCCGGCGCGGCGGCGGTGGGCCAGCGTTCTCGGCAGTGGCCTCGGCATCGGCCTCGGCACTCCCGCGCAGGCCGAGCGCGCCGCCGGCCAGCGCCGTTGCGATACCGGCGGCAGCGGGTGCGAGCAGCGCCGGCAGCAGGGCCGGACTGACAACGGCACACAAGGCCAGCGCTTGCAGCCAGGTGGCCGCGCCCGAGAGTGCGGCGGCGGCAGCGAGGCGGCGCTGCGTGGGAGCCTGCTCGGCACGTGATTGCGCCCCGAGTGTGGCGATGGTTGCTGTGCTCGACACGAAGCCGCCGAGCAGCCCTGAGAGTGCCAGGGCTTGGCCACCACCGAGCACGCGCCGCGCAACATGCGCAGCCCCCTGGATCGACAGGATCACCAGCACCAGCCAGGCAGCGGTGCGCGGCGCCAGCCCACCGAGCCACGGCAACGCCGAGGCAGGAGCCAGCGGCACAATGACGAGGGCCACGCCGGCCAGCACCAGGGCATCACGCAGCTCCAACTCCGTCAGCCACTCGGTGGCGAAACGGTGCATGTTCTCGCGCGCCGCGAGCAGGCCCGCCAGCACGGCTGCGCAGGCAGCACCGAGTGCGGGCTGCACGACGCATTGCACGCCGACCAGGTAAGCGACGACCAGTGCGACTTCCGTGGTCAGGCCTGGGTCGCTGCTGCGCGCCAGGCTGCTGCGCCAATAGGCCGCCGCAGCAAGCAGGCCAACGGCCAAGAGGCCGGCCGCCACCAGGGCCCCCGGCGCGAGCGCCTGCGCCAGTGCGCCGGCCAGCGTCACCAGCGTGAAGGTGCGAATGCCGGCGGCCCCGCGCTGTGGACCGCGGCCTTTGCGCTGCTCGCGTTCGACGCCGACCAACAGGCCGCAGCCGAGTGCCACCAGCAGGCCGATCCAGGCGTCTGCCATGGCGCGCTCGGCGGCTCAGACCTCGACCGTCTGCGCGAACGGCGGCACGCTGGCGCGCCAGCCCAGTTCGTTGCCGATACGAAAGCGCAGGGCGTCGGTGGCCTCGGGGTTGCCATGCACGACGAAGGTGTGGCGCGGCGCCTGCTCGAAGCCGCGCAGCCACTGCATCAGCTCGTCGGCGTCAGCGTGGCCCGAGAAGCCCTCGAGGTGGCTGAC
>JANNGJ010000187.1:0-3847 GCA_031403815.1 Burkholderiales bacterium
CAGGAGCACACGCAGTTGTCGAGCGCCACCATCGACGCGCTGGTGGCGCTGCGGCTGCAGCAGGCCGGCCTGCCGGCCGACGCCGGCGCCAAGCGGCCGAGCGAGCTCTCGGGCGGCATGCGCAAGCGCGCGGCAATAGCCCGCGCCATCGCCCTCGAACCCGAAGTGCTTTTCCTCGACGAGCCGACCTCCGGCCTGGACCCCATCACCGCGCGCGGCTTCGACCGACTGGTGCGCTCGCTGGTCGACGACCTCGGCCTCACCGTCTTCATCGTCACGCACGATCTCGACACCCTGCTCGGCGTGGTCGACCGCCTGATCGTGCTGGCGCGAGGCCGCGTGCTGGCCGACGGCACCGTGGCCGAGGTCATGGCGGTCGATGACGCATGGGTTCGCGAGTATTTCTCCGTCCGTAGAATGGTTGGCGATGGAAGCTGAGGCCCGCTACACCTTTGTCGGCGCGAGCGTGCTGGCCTTGTTGGCGGCGCTGGTGGCGGCGGTGGTGTGGTTGAAGACGACAGGCGGCCAGAGCAATTTCGAGCGCTTCACCATCAACTTCGAGAAGCAGGCCCTCGACGGCCTGGAGATCGGCGCCGACGTGCGCTTGCGCGGCATCAAGGTCGGCCGGGTCGATGACTACGCGCTCTCGGCCACCGCCCTCAACCGGGTCCGCGTCGGCATCCGCATCGACAACCGTGCCCCGGTGCGTGTCAACACCGTGGCCGTGGTCACGCGCAATTTCGTCACCGGCATCGCGACCATCACCCTCATCAACCCCGACCCGCCGGGTTTGGTTCTGGTGGACGTGCCGGCGGGCGAGCGCTACCCCGTCATCGGCGAGGGCCGCTCCGATCTCGACGAGATTGCCGGCCGCGTGAACAAGGTCGGCGAGATGGCCTCCGAAGCGCTGAACAACGTCAACGACCTGCTCACCACAGAGAACCGCGCCGCGGTGATGGACACGGTGCGCAACCTGCGTGATCTGACGGCCGGCCTCAAGGCGCGCCTGGGCACGCTCGACACCACGCTCGCGCGCGTCGGCGCCGCGGCCACCGAGGTCGGCACCGGCGCCGCCGAACTCGGCCGCTCGGGCACGCGCATTGCCGCCGTGGCCGAGCGTGGCAGCGAGCGCCTCGACAGCACCTTGCTCGAGGCCGAGCGCACCCTGGTCGAGGCGCGGCTCGCGCTGCAGCAGGTCAGCAAAGCCAGCGGCGCCATCCAGCAGCAAGCCCACGCCACCGCGCGCCGACTCGAAGACACCGCCGCCACCGTCGACGACCAACTCGGCGCCGCGGTCAGCGAGTTGCGCGTCAGCGTCGAGGCCGCCACCCGCGTGCTCGACCGCCTGCGCGAGCCGCGCTCGGCCCTGCTCGGGCCCAGCAAGGCGCAACTCGGGCCCGGGGAGAAAACGCCATGAGGTTCGCGCCGAGGCTCATCACTTCACTCCTGGGCCCGCTGCTGAGCACTGTGCTGCTGACGGCCTGCGTTTCCGTCGGCCTGGGCAGCGAAGCGCCCGCCCAGGCCCACTACCTGCTGGCCGACACCGCCGTGCCCGCCGCGCCCGCCGCGCGCCGTGCCCAGCCCCTCGTGCCCGCGCTGCTGCTCCAGGCCTTGCCGGCCGACGCCGGCGCCGACACCGCCGCGCTGGCTTATTCGCAGCGGCCCAACGAGTTCGCCTACTACCAGTTCGCGCAGTGGACGGAACGGCCGGTGCGCCGCGTGCCGCGCCTGTTGCAGCAGCGCCTCGAAGCGCGCGGCCTGGCCGGGGCGGTGGCCATGGTCGGCGAACCTGCGCGCGCCGACTGGTTGCTCACCGTGGCCGTCGATGCCCTGCACCACGACGTGAGCACGCTGCCCGGCCAGGCCCGCGTGGCCCTCACGGTCGAGCTGTTCGACCGCCGCAACCGCACCCGCGTGGCCCGGCGCCAGTTCGAAGCCAGCGTGCCGACGGCCAGCGCCACCGCACCCGGCGCTGCCGCAGCCCTATCGGCCGCCCTGACGCAAACCTTCGACGCCCTCGTGCCCTGGCTCGACACCGAGTTGCAGCGGGCCGTGGCGGCGGCGGCAGCGAAGTAGTCCGCCGCGCCGCAGCGCCCGCAGGCGCACCCCGCCCCCGGTTAGGTCGGCGCGACTAATTTGCTGCATTGCAGCAAAAATGTCTTGCATTCGCCCAAGCAGGCGCTACCATCGGGTTATGTTGCGGTGCAGCAAATGCTTCAAGCAACACGCCCAACCCCACACAACCGACCGGAGCTCCCCATGCTGAACACCCAAGAATTCGCCGCCACCCACAAAGCCAACTTCGAAGCCCTGATGGGCATGACCACCAAGGCCTTCGAAGGCGTCGAGCAGTTCGCTGCGCTGAACATGCAAGTCGTCAAGGCCAGCCTCGAAGAAGCCACCGAGAACGGCCTTGCCGTGCTGTCGGCCAAGGACCCGCAGGCCTTCTTCGCGCTGCAAGCCTCGCTGCTGCAGCCGAGCGCCGACAAGGCCACCGCCTACGGCAAGCAAGTCGCAGGCATCGCCGCCGGTTTCAAGGCCGATTTCGACAAGGTCACCGGCCAGCAGACCGCTGCGGCGCAAAGCGCCTTCACCGGCCTGATCGAAGCCGCCAGCAAGAACGCCCCGGCCGGCTCTGACAACGGCATGGCGATGTTCAAGTCGGCGATGGCCAATGCCAACAGCGCCTTCGAAACGCTGCAGAAGGCCGGCCGCCAAGCCGCCGAGACTGCCGAGGCGAACTTCGCCGCCGTCACCAGCCAGGTGACCAAGGCCACGGCCAAGGCCAAGCGCGCCTGAGTCCGGCCCAGCCCGCGCTCCCCTGCGCGGTGCTTCGGCACCGCCCCCCGCCCCGCCCCGATCGGCATTGACCCGACGCGGCGGGGCGACTCTTTTGTGCCGCGCCGCGCCGCCCCGACAATCGGTCAAACCGACACAGGGAAGTGCCATGCAAAACCGTCTCACCCGCGCCGAAGTTCCCGCTGAACTGACCTGGAACCTCGACGACCTGTTCAGCTCCACCGCGCAGTGGGAGGCCGAGCTCGAAGCGCTGGACGCCGCGCGCGCCGAGGTGCACCCCTACCAGGGGCGGCTGGGCGAGTGCGCCGCCACGCTGCGGGCCTGCCTGGATGCGGTGGAGGCGCTGGAGCAGCGCCTGGTGCACCTGGAAACCTTTGCCTACCTGCGCAGTGCGCAAGACGGCACCGACCCGCAATACCAGGCCGCGCTGGCGCGCGTCGAGGCGCTCTATGCCCGGCTGGCGGCGAGCATCGCCTTCGTCGAGGCCGAGATCCTGCAGCTGCCCGACGGCACGGTGGAGCGCTTCCTGGCGCAAGACGCGGGCCTGGCGGTGCACCGCGTGCCCCTGCAAGATTTGCTCGACACGCAGCCGCACCGCCTGAGTGCCGACACCGAGCAAGTGCTGGCCTCGCTGGGCGAAGTGCTCGACGCGCCGTACGCGATCTACCAGCGCTCCAAGGCCAGCGACCTGCAATTCGCGCCCTTCACCGACGCGCAAGGCAGCGAGCGCGAAAACTCCGTCAACCTGTACGAGTGGAGCTACGAGCCCCACCCCGACGTGAGCGTGCGCCGCAGCGCCTGGCAATCCTTCAGCGCCGGCCTGAAGGCCTACAACCACACCTACGCCGCCACCCTGGCCACCGAGATCAACAAGAACGTGGTGATGGCGCGTCTGCGCAAGCACCCCAGCACCGAGGCCTACCTGCTGCAGGCGCACAAGGTGCCGCAGCCCTTCTATCTGAACATCCTGCGCACCATCCAGGCCGAAGTGGCGCCGCACATGCGCCGCTACGCGCGGCTGCGTAAACGCGTGCTGGGCCTGGACAAG
>JANNGJ010000188.1:0-2467 GCA_031403815.1 Burkholderiales bacterium
TAGCCACAGCCGATGCAGATGTCTTTGTCATGCAGCACCACACCCTCGTCAGTGCGGTAGAAGCAGTCAACCGGGCAGACCGCCATGCAGGGTGCATCGCTGCAATGCATGCAGGCCACCGAAATGCTCTTCTCGCCCGGCACACCGTCATTGAGTGTGACCACTCGGCGCCGATTCACGCCCCAGGGCACGTCGTGCTCGGCCTTGCAGGCGGTGACGCAACCGTTGCACTCGATGCAACGCTCGGCGTCGCAGATGAACTTCATTCTCGACATGGCATCGACTCCTTAAGCACGCTCAACTTGGCAGACCGTCGTCTTGGTCTCTTGCATCATCGTCACGCTGTCGTAGCCATAGGTCGTGGCCACGTTGACGGACTCGCCGCGCACCACCGGCGCCGCCCCTTGCGGGTAATAGGGCGCCAGGTCCACCCCGCCCCAGCGGCCGGCAAAGTGGAAGGGCAGGAACACGGTTTCCGAATCCACCCGTTCCGTCACCATGGCCTTGACGCGCAGGCCCTTGAACTCGGGCACCGCCAGCATCGGCGGCGTCTTGACCCAGACGTACTCGCCGTTGCGGATGCCGCGGTCGTTGGCTGCCTTCGGGTTGATCTCGATGAACATGTCCTGCTGCAACTCGGCCAACCAGGGGTTGGAGCGCGTCTCGTCGCCGCCGCCTTCGAACTCCACCAGGCGGCCGCTGGTCATGATCAAGGGGAAGGTCTTGCCGATGTCCTTGTTCTTTTCCTGCACCGACTTGTACAGCGTCGGCAGGCGCCAGAAGGTCTTGCGGTCGTCGTGGGTCGGGTACTTGGCCACCAGCTCGGGCCGCGTGCTGTAGAGCGCCTCGCGGTGCTGCGGAATCGGGTCGGGGAAGTTCCAGACCACCGCGCGCGCCTTGGCATTGCCGAAAGGATGGCAGCCATGGCCGACCATCGCCACGCGAATGATCGCGCCCGACGGGTCTGTCTTCCAGTTTTTGCCTTCGGCCGCCACCTTTTCGGCCTCCGTCAGCTCGTCCCACCAGCCGAGCTTCTTCAGCAGCAGGTGATCGAACTCGGGGTAGCCCGTCGTCAAGTCAGCGCCCTTGCTGTGCGAACCGTCGCCCGCCAGCAGCGAGACACCCTCGCGCTCGACGCCGAAGTTGGCGCGGAAGTTGCCACCGCCGTCCATCACGTGCTTGGAGGTGTCGTACAGGTTCGGGCTGCCGGGGTGCTTCATCTCCGGTGTGCCGTAACACGGCCACGGCAGGCCGAAGTAGTCGCCATCCAGTTTGTAGCCGGTCTCTTTGTCGATGCCACCCTTGGCCTTGAGCGTGCGCACATCGAAGACATTCATGTTGCGCATGTGCGCCTTCAGACGCTCCGGGCTCTGTCCCGTGTAGCCGATGGTCCAGACGCTCTTGTTGATCTCGCGCAGGATGTCCTCTGGCATCGGCTCGTCCAGGCCCTTGACCTTCTGGAACTTGTAGTTCTTGGTCAGCTCCTTGTCGAAGCCGAGCTTTTGCGCCAGCTGGTACATGATCATGTGGTCGCTGCGCGATTCCCAGAGCGGGTCGATGACCTGCTCACGCCACTGGATCGAGCGGTTGCTGGCGGTGCAGGAGCCGGTGGTCTCGAACTGGGTGCAGGCCGGCAGCAGATACACCGCCTGATTCGGGTTCTTGTCTTCGGCCTTGCCGGGCATCGCCGCCATCGCCGCGGTGGCCGACGGGTAGGGATCGATCACGACCAGCAGGTCGAGCTTGTCCATCGCCTTCTTCATCTCCAGCCCGCGGGTCTGCGAGTTGGGCGCGTGGCCCCAGAAGAACATGCCGCGCAGGTTGCTTTCCTGGTCGATCAGCTCGTTCTTCTCGAGCACGCCGTCGATCCAGCGCGACACCGTCATGCCGGGCTTGGTCATCATGCCCGGCGCGTACTGCTTCTTGATCCACTCAAAGTCAACGCCCCAGGTCTTGGCGAAGTGCTTGAACGCGCCTTCGGCCAGGCCGTAATAGCCGGGCAGCGAGTCGGGATTAGGGCCGACGTCGGTGGCGCCCTGCACGTTGTCGTGGCCACGGAAGATGTTGGTGCCGCCGCCGCTGACGCCGACGTTGCCCAAGGCCAACTGCAGCAGACAGGAGGTGCGCACCACCGCATTGCCGGTCGTGTGCTGGGTCTGCCCATGCACCAGACGATGGTGCTGGGCCGGTTCTCGGCCATGGTCTTGGCGACCTTGAAGCACGTCGCTTCATCGACGCCACAGGCTTCCAGCACCTTGTCGGGAGTCCACTTGGCCATCACATCGTCGCGCACCTTGTCCATGCCGTAGACGCGGTCCTCGATGTACTTCTTATCTTCCCAGCCGTTCTTGAACACGTGGTACAGCACGCCGAACATGAAGGGAATGTCGCCACCGGAGCGAATGCGCACGTAGTCGTCGGCCTTGGCCGCCGTGCGCGTGAAGCGCGGATCGACGACGATCATCTT
>JANNGJ010000189.1:0-7573 GCA_031403815.1 Burkholderiales bacterium
AGGTTCAACTGGCCCACCGCCTGCGGCGTGGCCTGTCCCGGCAGGGCGACGTTGACCGTGCCGTCGGGTGCGATCGTCACGCTCTGCGCGTTGGCGGGAATCGTGATGCCGGGCTGCACGGCATAGCCGTTGTTGGTGACCAGTTGCCCCGTGCCGTCCACTTGCAGCGAGCCGTCGCGGGTGTAGCCGGTGGTGCCGTCGGGCAGCTGCACCTGGAAGAAGCCGTTGCCCTTGATCGCGATGTCGAGGTTGTTCGAGGTCTGCTGCAAATTGCCTTGGCTGAAGTTGCGCAAGGTGGCGACCGAGCGCACGCCGAGGCCCACTTGCAGGCCCGTCGGCAGGGTCGTCTGGTCGCTGCTGGCGGCGCCGGCCTGGCGCAGGTTCTGGTAGATCAAGTCTTCGAACACGACATGGCCGCGCTTGAAGCCATTCGTGCCGACGTTGGCCAGGTTGTGCGAGATGGTGTCCAGCTGGGTTTGCTGGGCCTCCATGCCGGTCTTGGCTATCCAGAGGGATCGGATCATGTGCATGCTCCTTGCGAGTTGCACTGATCATCTGGCGATCTTGAGGTCTCTGAGACTGGGATAAGCGGGGCTTATCCGGGGCACTTCGCCAGTGCGGGCCAGCGGGGGTTCCAGCCCCCGCCGCCGCACTACATGCCGTTGGCCGACAGCAGCTTGGCCGCCACCTGTTCCTGGCGCTCGGCCGTCTGCAACAACTTCATCTGCTGCTCGAACTGACGCCCGGCGGCAATCATCGCCACCATGGTCTCGATGGCGCTGACATTGGAGCCTTCCAGCGCGCCGTCCTGCAAACGGGCGGTGGTGTCTGCTGTCAGGTCGCCCTCGCCGCGGAACAGGCCGTCGGGGCCGCGGGTCAGCGCAGCCGCGTTCTCGGGTGTGACCAGCTTGAGACGCCCGACCGAGGTCGAGCGGCCGTTCGCCGTCTTGGCGCTCACGGTGCCGTCCCCTGCAATGCTGACTTCGCTGTTGGCCGGCAGCGTGAGCGGTCCGCCGTCGCCCAGCACGCTCAGCCCGCCCTTGGTCACCAGCAAGCCTTCGCTGTTGACATCGAGGGCCCCCGCCCGGGTGTAGGCCTCGGTACCGTCCAGGCCCTGCACCGCCAACCAGGCGTTGCCCTTCATGGCCACGTCGAGGTTGCGTCCGGTGGCTTGAACGGCGCCCGGCTGAAAGTTGGCGCCGACGGTGGACTCCAGCGCATAGACCCGCGTGGAGGCGCCACTGCCTTGCACCGGCACGGCACGAAAAGCCGCCAGCTCGGCGCGGAAACCAACCGTCGAGACGTTGGCCAGATTGTTGGCCAGCACGTCCTGGCGCTGCATCGCCGCCTTGGCGCCCGACATCGACAGGTAGATCATGCGGTCCATGGCAGCACCTCAGGTATTTCCAAGCAGACGCCGCGGAACCGGCTCTGCCGGTCCGCTGGCGGCGCCCCCTTGCGGGGGAGCGCCGCAGGCGCTTCGGGGGTGGGTCATCAGCGCAGATTCACAAGCGTCTGCAACACCTGGTCCTGCGTCTTGATCGTCTGCGCGTTGGCCTGGTAGACCCGCTGCGCCGTGATCATGCTCACCAGCTCGGCCGTGAGGTCGACGTTGCTCTCTTCGAGCGCACCGGACTGCAGCACGCCCAGGTTGCCTTCGCCAGCCACACCGAGAATCGGATCGCCAGATGCGAAACTGCGTGCCCACGCGTTGCCGCCCTGCGGCTGCAGGCCCTGCGGATTGCGGAAGGTGGCCAGCTCGATCTGGCCCGCCGGCTTGTTCTGGCCGTTGCTGTAGCGCGCCATCACGATGCCGTTGCCTTCGATCGTGATGCCCGTCAGCTGGCCCGGCGCATAGCCGTTCTGCGACAGGTTGGTGACGCCGAAGCCGGCGCCGTACTGCGTCGCACCCGAGAGCGAGAGCTGCACCCCCGTGATGGCCAGGGTTTGGGCGCCGACGGCGTTGACCGAGGCCGGGATATCGAACGCCACCGCGCCGACCGGTGCGGTTGGCGTGCCGCCGTTGGCCGGGAAGTTGATCGTCGTGGTGGCCAGCGGCAGCGCTGTCGTGCCGTTCACGGGAGCGCCGTTGGCGGTGACGAAGACGTTCCAGGTGTCCGTGCTGGCCTTCTGGAAGTAGTAGGTCAGCGCGACGTCCTGGCCCTTGTCGTCGTACACCGTCAGCGAGGTGGCATTGTTGTAGGTGCGCGGGTCGCTGAAGTCGATGGCTGCGCCCACTGCGGGCGCCGTGACCGCAGCGCGGGCATCGAGGTTCATCTCGATCTCGATCTCGCTGCTGGCCTGCGGGTTGATGCCGGCGGTGGGCAACTGCAGCGCCACCGCATTGCCAGGTTGGATCACGCCGGTGCCGTCGGCCGGGTAGCCCATCAAGCGCATGGCGTCGTTGTTCACGACGTAACCGGTGCGGTCGACCTTGAACTGACCGTTGCGGCTGTACATGATCGGGCTGCTGCCGTCGCCGACCTGAAAGAAGCCGCCGCCGTTGATGGCCAGGTCCATCGGGTTGTCGGTGGCCGTGATGTTGCCCTGCGTGAATTGCTGCGACACCGCCGCCAGCGTGGTGCCGATGCCGATCGCGCTGCTGCCCGAGCCGTTCAGGGCATTGGCATAGACATCGCTGAACTCGCCGCGCGAGACCTTGGAGCCGAAGGTGTTGGAGTTGGCAATGTTGTTGCCGATGACCTCGAGGTTCTTGCTCGCGGCGTTGAGGCCTGAAAGTCCTTGCTGGAAGCTCATGGGGTGTCCTTGGTCGGGTTCAGTTGAAGGCGCGGATCTGCGCGTAGGAAACGCTGCCGCTGTTGCGCAGCTCGAGCATCAGGGTGTCGCCGCCGGTGGCCACCGCGTCGACGAGGTCGCGCATCAGGGGCGTGGTCGCCACCGCCGTGGCGCCGCTCTTGGCGACCACGCGGAAGCGCTCGCCCAGGGAGGCGTCAATGCCCGCTGGCGGGGTCCACTCGAAGCCGTGGCGGCCCGCGCCTTCAGCCCCAAGCTCAATGGTGTCGATGACGCGTCCGGCGGCGTTCAGCACTTCGACCTTCACGCTGTCGGCCGCCGACCCGATCTCGAAGCCGCCCTGCACCAAGCCGGCGTCGCTGGTCGAGAGCCGGTCGCCGGGCAGGATCACGTCGCGGCCGACCAAGGTGGCGCCCTGCAGGGCCTGCATCTGTACGAACTGCTGGTTCAGGCCCTGCACCGTGGTGTTGAGCTTGTCGATGCCGTTGACAGTGCTGATCTGCGCCATCTGGCTGGTGACCTGGGCGTTGTCCATCGGGTTCAACGGGTCCTGGTTGGCCATCTGCGCCACCAGCAGCTTGAGGAAACGGTCCTCGCTGCCGGCGTCGTTCTTGGTCTTGGCCGGGGTTGCGCTCGCGCTGCTGTTGAGCGCGGAGAAGGCATTGACGCTGGTGGCCATGGTTCAGTCCGCCCTCAACCCTGGCCCATTTGCAGGGTCTTCTGCAGCAGGCTCTTGGCGGTGTTCATGACTTCGACGTTGTTCTGGTAGGAGCGCGAGGCCGAGATCATGTTGACCATCTCTTCCACCGCATTCACGTTGCTGTAGGTGACATAGCCCTCGGCGTCGGCGGCCGGGTGCTTGGGGTCGTGCATCCGGCGGCCCGCGGTCTGGTCTTCGCTGATGGTCGAGACGCGCACGCCCGCCGCGCTCTGCGCGCCCATCAGTTCGGTCTGGAACACCACCTGGCGCGCCTTGTAGGCGCTGCCATCGGGCCCGGCCACCGTGTCGGCATTGGCCAGGTTGCTGGCCACCACGTTGAGCCGCTGGCTCTGCGCCGACACGGCACTGCCGGCGACGTTGAAGATCTGGAACATCGACATGCTTGACTCCTCAGTGTTTCAAACGTGCCGCAGCGCCAAGCGCCGCGTCTTCCCAAGCAAGCGCCGCGGATCTGGCTCTGCCAGTCCGCTGGCGATGCCCCCTTGAGGGGGAGCGCCGAAGGCGCTGCGGGGGTGGTCCATCACTGCCCCTTGATGGCGTCGAGCATGGTGCGCACGCTGCCATTGATGAAGCGCAGCGTGGCTTCGTACTTCACGCTGTTGTCGGCAAAACTGGCGCGCTCGCGGTCCATGTCCACCGTGTTGCGGTCCAGGTTGGTCTGGCTCGGGGTGGCGTAGCGCAAGTTGGCCTCGGCACGCGCGCCGGCCAGCGGTTGCAGGTGACCTGGCGTGGTGGCCGCCATCTGGCCGGCCGTCTTTTGCTGGCCGGTGGCTTCGCGCAGGGCCGAGGCGAAGTTCATGTCGCGGGCCACATAGCCCGGTGTGTCGGCGTTGGCGATGTTGCTGGCGATCAGGCGCTGGCGCTCGGAGCGCAAGCTCAGGGCCTCGGCCTGGAAGTTCAGTGTGTCGGTCAGTCGGTTGATCATGGGCTGCCCCATCGGCGACCCGGGTGCGGGCCTTGCGGTGGATTGTGGGCAGCCACTGGCAAAACATAAGCGCGATAAGGCGGGCCAAGGCCGGCCAGTTCGGCGCATTGCGTGGCCCGCGGCTGCTTACAGTCTGAACCGTGAACCCGCCTTTCATCCCACGCTTGTGCAGCCTGCCTGCACTGCTGATCGCAACGGCACTGCCGCTGCACGCGCAGACCTACGAAGCCGCCTTGACCAGTCAGGTGCAGCAATTTGCGGTCGAGGCCACGCGCCGTGTGGCCGAGCCAGGCCTGCGCGCGCAGGTCAGCGTCGGGCGCCTCGATCCGCGCCTGCGCCTGGCGCCCTGCCCCACCGTGCAACCCTATCTGCCCACCGGCACCCGCCTGTGGGGCGCAGCCCGCATTGGCCTGCGCTGCACCGACGCCAAGGTGCGCTGGAGTGTGTTCCTGCCGATCCAGGTCGATGTGTTCGGCCCGGCGTGGGTGGCGCGAGCGCCCTTGCCTGCCGGTCATGTGCTGGGCGCCGACGATCTGCGCCTGGCCGAAATCAACCTCGCTGCCGCCCCGGCCGCGCCGCTTGGCAACGAGGCCTTGATCGGCCGCGCCCTGGCCCGCCCCATTGCGTCTGGCGATGCCGTGCGCGACAGCGACTTGCGCGCCCGCCAGTGGTTTGCGGCTGGCGACAGCGTGCGCCTGGTGGCCTCCGGTGCCGGCTGGCGCATCCACGGCGAAGGCCAGGCCCTGGCCGCCGGCCTCGAGGGCCGTGCGGTGCGCGTGCGCACCGAATCGGGTCGGGTGGTGAGCGGCGTGGCAGTGGCCGATCGCCTGGTCGAGGTGGCACTGTGACTTTGCTCACGCTGTGCCCATCGGCCGGGGCGCAACGCCCCCCGCGAAGCGGGGATGCGGCGAGAGCCGCCGCAAATAGTCCTAAAGTGCCAGCGCGCACCACCGATAGCCCTCGCATGTGCGAACAACCGGCCGCGAACGCAAGCACGCGAACGCTGCCGGCTCCAGGAGCTAAACCATGAAAATCGGTTCATTCGACAACAGCAAGCCCACGCCACTGGCCAATTCCAGCCCCAACGCCAACGCCGCGCCCGCCGCCAAGGCCGCTGCGCCAGAGGCGAGCGCAAAGGTGGCCCTGTCGCCAGCGGCGGCCGTGCTGGTCAACGAAAGCAACGCCGATTTCAATGCCGACAAGGTGGCGCGCATCGCCCAGGCGATTCGCGAAGGCAAGTTCGAAATCAATGCCGAGGCCATTGCCGACGGCCTGATTGCCCACAACCGCGACGTGCTGACGCGCCGCCAGCAGTAAGGTACGAATGCAATCGCTCTACGCCGATACCCTGAACCGCAGCCGCACCGACGACACGCTCGAGGCGTCGCTGAGGACTATCGAGGCGCTTCTGGCGGGGCTCGGCGCAGCACTGCGCGAGCGGAACGTGGCCGTCATCGACATTCAGGCCAGTGCGCTGCAGCGCGCCCTGGCGTCTGCAGTGCACCGCTTCAACCAGGCGGCACGCCAGCCTGAAGGCGTTGCGCCCGCGCTGCACCAGCGCCTGGCCGCGGCCGGTGCGCAGATCGCGGCCCAGCGCGAGAGCCTGGCCCGTGCCAGCGCTGCGATCGACCGGGCCATCGACGTGTTGATGCCGGCATCAGCGACCAGCCCCTTGTACTGTCAGGCCGGGCACAGCCAGCGCGCGGCCAGCAGCGGCTGCGTGAACGCCTGATACCGAATCACGTTGAGTCGAACAGCAACGAGAGCCCCTGGCGGGTTAGCGCCTGCGCTGTTCCCTACGTGACTGCACCAGTGCGGGCCACGAGCCGCAGTGGCAGTGCTGACGTGCTGTCGCGATACCCTTGCGGACATGAGAAATCTTCTGCCCGCCCTGCTTGCCCTGGCCCTGGCCGCCTGCTCCACCTCGGCGCCTACTGCGCCGCCCGGCAGTGGCAACAGCGTGACCCAGGCCGCCACCACACCGCTGTCGGACCTGAACCTGGTGCGCGCCGACATTCCGCCGGTGCTGGCCTTGGCGCAAAGAGGGCCGTATGCGCTGCCGGCCGAGCGCAGTTGCGAGGCCTTGGCCAAAGACATTCAGGCGCTTGACGCCGTCCTGGGCGCTGATCTCGACACCCCCGTCACTGCCGTCAACCCGAGCCTGGTTGATCGCGGCAGCGATGCGGCCGGCGGTGCCCTGCTGAGCGCGGCCGCAGGCGTCATCCCCTACCGCGGCTGGGTGCGCAAACTCACGGGCGCCGAGCGCTACGCCAAAGAAGTCGCCGCCGCGATTGCCGCGGGCACGATCCGGCGCGCCTACCTCAAGGGCCTGGGCCAAGCGACGGGCTGCAACGCGCCCGCAGCGCCCCGCTCCTAGCGCGGCGCGGCCCCATGCGCGGGGTCAGAACGCGCGCAGTTTGACGCGCAGCCGCGCAATGCTCTGGCTGTGCAGCTGGCAGATGCGCGACTCGGTGACCTTGAGTACGGCGGCAATCTCCTTGAGATTCATGTCGTGCTCGTAGTACATGCTCATCACGTACTGCTCGCGCTCGGGCAGCAGCTTGATGGCCTCGACCAGGGCTTCGCGCATGCGCCGATCCTGCAGCATAGCCAGCGGGTTGGCGGCTTCGTCGACGACATGGCGATCAAGGTAGTCGTCGTCGCCGTCGCCACTGCCGCTCAAATCCTCCAGATACAGCAACTGGGTGCCACGCACCTTGCCGAGCATCTCCTGGTACTCGACCAGGCTCAGGCCCATGGACGCGGCGATCTCGCTCTCGGCGGGGGCACGGCCGTTGGTTTGTTCGAGCTTGTGCATCGCAGCTTCGATCTGGCGCTGCTGCTTGCGGTTGCCGCGGCTCATCCAGTCGCCGCTGCGCAGCTCGTCGAGCATGGCGCCGCGGATGCGCTGGGTGGCGAAGGTCTCGAACATCACGCCCTGCGCCGCGTCGAAGCGGCCGAGGGCGTCGTTCAGGCCGATCATGCCGGCCTGGATCATGTCGTCGAGTTCGACGTTGGCCGGCAGCTTGGCGATCATCTGGTGCGCCAGGCGGCGCACCAGTGGGCTGTACTGCTTGAGCGTCGCGCTGTTGTCGTGGCGACCTTGTGCGGTGTACATGGGTCAGTAGCTCCCGGCGGGTTCGTGTTCTGGTTCGATGTGCAGCAGGCCGTGC
>JANNGJ010000190.1:0-5964 GCA_031403815.1 Burkholderiales bacterium
GCAGAGCGAGGTCGGCAAACGGCGGCGGTCGTTTGTGCCTGCACTCGGCAAGTTGCGCGAGATCAGGTCAGCGGGGCACTCTGCTCCGCGAATGTCCCCCGAGTCGGGCTGCGCCCGCCTCTCCTCCTTTATTTGGCTGCGCAGAGCGCCCCACCGTCCCGATCCGATGCGTGGGAGGTGGTCGCAGGGGGTGGTGCGCCTAGGTTCGAGGCTGGGGCCAGCGGGTGCCCGCCGCCGCGAAATAAAGGGGGAGCCCTGGGCACAGCCCAGGGCGGAGGACATTCGCGGAGGCGGGCACCCGCTGGCCCCGGCCGGCGCGGTCCACGGACGCACGGGAACAAACGTCCGCTCTGGGCCGAGAGCCGATGCTCGTTTCATGCGTCGCTCGTCACGCGACGCGCAGTGGAGCAACTGAGATGAATGTTGAAGTCAACGGCCGGCACTACGCCCTGCCACGACAACCTACGGTGGTCGTCTGCGTCGACGGCTGCGAGCCCGACTACCTGGCCCAGGCCGTCGCCGGCGGCCACACGCCATGGTTGAAGCGCACGCTTGCGCAGGGCACGGCGCTGATCGCTGACTGCGTGGTGCCGAGCTTCACCAATCCGAACAACCTGTCGATCGTCACCGGCGCGCCGCCCTCGGTGCATGGCATCTGTGGCAACTACTTGTTCGATGTCGAGAGCGGCAGCGAAGTGATGATGAACGACCCCAAGTGGCTGCGTGCGCCGACCATCCTGGCCGCGCTCGCCGGCGCCGGCAAGCGCTGCGCCGTCATCACCGCCAAGGACAAGTTGCGCAAGCTGCTCGGCAAGGGCATGAGCGGGATCTGCTTTTCGTCGGAAAAAGCCGATGCGGCGAACGAGGTCGAGAATGGCATCGACGAGGTGTTGAAACTGGTCGGTCAGCCGCTGCCCGATGTCTACAGCGCGGCGCTGTCGGAATTCGTCTTCGCTGCTGGCGTGCGCCTGATGCAGACGCGCCGGCCCGATGTGATGTACCTCTCGACCACCGACTACATCCAGCACAAGCACGCGCCCGGCATGGCTGGTGCCAACGCCTTCTACGCCATGATGGACGGCTACCTGGCCGCGCTCGACGAGATGGGTTGCGTGATCGCATTGACGGCCGACCACGGCATGAACGCCAAGACGAAGATGGACGGCACGCCCGACGTTGTCTACCTGCAAGACCGGCTCGACGCCTGGCTTGGCAAGGGCGCGGCGCGCACCATCCTTCCGATCACCGACCCTTATGTCGTGCACCACGGCGCGCTCGGCTCGTTTGCCACGGTCTATCTGCCAGCCGAGCTGGTCAGCGATGCGGCGGCGCGCATCGCCAAGTTGCGCGGCATCGAGCGCGTACTCACGCGCGCCGAAGCTGCCGTGGCCTTCGAGTTGCCGGCTGATCGCATCGGCGACCTGGTGGTGGTGTCGGAGCGTTCGGTGGTGATCGGCACCGCCGCGGCGCGCCACGACCTGTCGGCGCTCGAAGTGCCGCTGCGCTCGCACGGCGGTGTGTCGGAGCAGCGTGTGCCACTGATCCTGAACCGGCCGATTGCGGAGCTGGGGGTGGGACTCGAAGAAGGCCGCCGCTGGCGCAACTTCGACGCCTTCGACCTGGCGCTCAACCGCGCGCAATGAACAGGAATCTGGTCGATGCGAATTGAGTCCATGCGAATTGCTGGCGAGAGAGTCGGCGCCGGCCGCAGCGGCGACCGCGTCATCGCCGTGCACAACCCCTACACGCGTGAGTGCATCGCCACGGTGCCCAAGGCGACGCTCGACGAAGTGCGGCGCGCCTTCGAGATTGGCAGGCACTACCAGTCCACCCTATCGCGCTTCGAGCGCAGCAACATCCTGAACAAGGCCGCTGGCCTGGTGCGCGAGCGCACCGCCTCGATCGCCGCGCTGGTGTCGGCCGAGGCGGGCCTGTCGATGAAGGACGCCATCTACGAAGCCGGCCGCGTGGCCGACGTGCTGATGTTCGGCGCCAATCAATGCTTGAGCGACGACGCTCAGACCTTCTCCTGCGACATCACCCCGCATGGCCGCAAGCGCCGCGTGCACACCCTGCGCGAGCCGCTCCAGGGCGTTATCAGCGCGATCACGCCCTTCAACCACCCGATGAACATGGTGGCGCACAAGGTGGTGCCGGCCATCGCCACCAACAACCGCACGGTCTTGAAGCCGTCGGAGAAGGTGCCGCTCTCGGCCCTGCTGTTCGCCGACCTGCTCTACGAAGCCGGCCTGCCGCCGCCGATGCTGAGCGTCATCACCGGCGACCCGAAAGAGATCGCCGACGAACTGCTCACCAATCCACACGTCGATCTGATCACCTTCACCGGCGGCGTGCCGATCGGCAAGTACATCGCCGCAAAAGCAGGCTACCGCCGCATCGTGCTCGAACTCGGCGGCAACGACCCGCTGATCGTGATGGACGACGCCGATCTCGACGAAGCCGCGTCGCTGGCGGTGCAGGGTTCGTACAAGAACTCGGGCCAGCGCTGCACGGCGGTCAAGCGCATGCTGGTGCATCAAGCGGTCGCCGCACGCTTCACCGAACTGGTGGTCGAGAAAAGCCGCGCCTGGAGCTGCGGCGACCCGAGCGACCCGAGCATCGAGATGGGCACCGTGATCGACGAAGCCGCCGCGCGCCTGTTCGAAGCCCGCGTCAACGAAGCCGTGGCGCAAGGCGCGCGCCTGCTGCTGGGCAACCGGCGCGAAGGCGCGCTGTTCCCGCCCACCGTACTTGACCGCGTCGACCCGGCCATGACCCTGGTGCACGAAGAAACTTTCGGCCCGGTGTCGCCGATCATCACGTTCCGCGATGTCGATCACGCCATCGCGATTGCCAACGGAACAGCCTACGGCCTGTCGTCGGCGTTGTGCACCAACCGCATGGATGTCATCACCCGCTTCGTCAACGAGTTGAACGTCGGCACCGTCAACGTGCGCGAGGTGCCCGGCTACCGCCTCGAGCTGACGCCCTTCGGCGGCATCAAGGATTCCGGCCTGGGCTACAAGGAAGGTGTACAGGAGGCGATGAAGAGCTACACCAACCTCAAGACCTACTCGTTGCCCTGGCTTTGACCCTCTGATGATCCACCTGCTGAACGTGCTCGCGGCGATTGCCCTCCTGGTCTGGGGCACGCAAATCGTGCGCACAGGCATCTTGCGCGTGCTCGGCGAAAACCTGCGCCGGGTCTTGTCGCAAAGCATGGGCTCGCGCGGCAAGGCGCTGCTGGCCGGACTGGGCGTCACCAGCCTGGTCCAGTCGAGTACGGCCACCTGCTTGATCGTGGCCTCCTTCCTGGGCCGCAATCTGGTGCCGCTGAGCGCGGCCTTGGCGGTGATGCTGGGCGCCGATGTTGGCACCAGCCTGATGGCTGTGGTCTTCTCCTTCGACCTGTCGTGGCTGTCGCCGCTCTTGGTCTTCGTCGGCGTGGTGCTCTACATCGCGCGCGACAAGACCACGGCTGGCCACCTTGGCCGCGTCGCCATCGGCCTGGGCCTGATCCTTCTGTCGCTGCAACTCATCGTGCAGAACACGCGCCCGCTGGTCGAGGCGCCGGCCGTGCGTACGCTGCTGGCGGCGCTGCCCAACGAGGTGCTGCTCGACATCCTGGTCGGCGCGGCGCTCACCGTGCTGTCCTACTCCAGCCTGGCCATCGTGCTGCTCACCGCCACCCTGGCCAGCTCGGGCGTGTTGCCCACCGGCGTGGCGCTGGGCTTGGTGCTGGGTGCCAACGTCGGCAGCGGCCTGCTCGCGGTGCTGTCCACCGCCAAGAGCCCGGTTGCCGCACGCCGGCTGCCGATCGGAAACCTGATGTTCAAGCTCGCGGGCTGCCTGGTGATGTTGCCGCTGCTGGGCCCGGTGCAGCGCGAGCTGCCGCAATGGGTCGGCAGCGTGCACCAACAGGTGGTGGTGTTCCACCTCGCCTTCAATGTTGCCCTGGCGGTGCTCTTTATCGGCTTTACCGGCGTGCTGGCACGCGCGCTAGAGCGCTGGTTCAAGGCGCCGCGCGCCAGCGGCACCGAGCGGCCACAGCACCTCGATCCCTCGGCCCTGGCCACACCGTCGCTGGCCATCAGTTGCGCCGCGCGCGAGGCCCTGCACCAGGCCGATGTGGTCGAGAACATGCTGCGCGGCATCTTGCCCGTGCTGCGCGACAACGACCTTGAACTGGCCAAGCGCCTGCGCCAGCTCGACGATCAGGTCGATGGCCTGTACACCGCCATCAAGCTGTATTTGACGCAGGTGTCGCGCGAGGCGCTGTCGGAGCGCGAGGGCCGGCGCTGGGCTGATGTGATGTCTTTCACCATCAACATGGAGCAAATCGGCGACATCATCGAGCGCGTGTTGCAAGACCTGGAAGACAAGAAGATCCGCCCGAATCGCAGCTTCTCTGACGCCGGCATGGGCGAGATCTGCCATCTGCACGAGCGCCTGGTGGCCAACCTCCGCCTGGGCATGAGCGTCTTTCTCAACGGGGACCTGCGCGACGCCAGAAAGCTGCTCGAAGAGAAGACGCGCTTCGGTGACCTGGAACGTGAATATGCCGCCACCCACATCGGGCGCCTGCAAGACCGTTCGGCGCAGAGCATCGAAACCAGCTCACTGCACCTGGACCTGATCAGCGACCTGAAGCGCATCAACTCGCACATCTGCTCGTCCGCCTACCCGATCCTTGAGTCGGCCGGCGCGCTGACGCAGACGCGCCTGCGCCATTCGGTGCTGGCGCCGCTGGAAGCCGACCAGCCCAACGACAGATGAGCGCCGCAGGGCCGCCCCCAAGGCGCTCGCTCCCCCTCGGGGGGAACGGCGCGACGCGCCGCAGGGGGTCCAACTGACTTTGACTTGGCCGGTCGTCATGGCGGTGCTTTTCGGCGCGCTGCTGCACGCGGCCTGGAACGGCCTGGTCAAGTCCTCTGGCGACAAGCAGTTGGACACCGCACTCGTGAACGGCCTGGGCGCGCTGATTGCACTGCCCTTCGCGATCTGGGTCGGCTTGCCGTCGGCGGCTGCCTGGCCTTTCATTGCCGTGTCGGTGGTGATCCACCTCGGCTACTACATCGCACTGGCCGGTGCCTACCAACACGGTGAGTTGGGCCTGACCTACCCGATCATGCGCGGCTTCGCGCCGCTGCTGGTGGCGCTGGGCAGCGTGGCCGTGGTGGGTGAAGCGCCGAGTGCGCTGTCGTGGCTGGGGGTGCTGGGGATCACGGCGGGCGTTGCGCTGGTCGGCCTGGCCCATCCGGGCGAAGCGCTGCACCACCGCAAGGCCCTGGCCTTCGCCTTCGCCAACGCCGCGATCATCGCGTTCTACACCTTCGTCGATGGCTTGGGCGCACGCACCGAAGCCAGCGCTTCCGGCTCGGTGTGGCGCTATGTGCTGTGGTTGATTGCGCTCGACGGCATCGCCTACCCGCTGCTGGTCTGGCTGCAGCGCGACGCGTCTGGACGCGCCGCCATCGTGGCCTACACGCGCCAACGCTGGCCGCTGGCCGCGCTCGGCGGCATGGCCTCGATCACCTCCTACGCCATCGCGCTGTGGGCCATGACACGCGCCCCGGTGGCCAGCGTCGCGGCGCTGCGCGAAACCTCGGTCCTGTTCGCCACGGTGATCGGCACGGTGGTGCTCAAGGAGGCGTTCGGATTGCAGCGCGCGCTGGGTACGTTGGTCATCGTTGGTGGGGTGCTCGCGCTGCGCCTGGGCTAGGTTCAGCGCCAGGCCGCGCCAGGCCGCGCAAGCCAGCACCACCCCCTGGGCACGCACCGATCAAAGCGGACTGCCGCTGAGTTCAGAATGGCACTTCCGCACCGAGCGCCTGCTCACCAAACTGCGTTGAATGTCGGCATCCATGCGGCATCCAATTTCCACCCCGGAGACAAGCCATGCTGAATTCGCATCTGCCCCGTTCCCCACTTGGCGCCGCGCTGGTGTTCGCGGCCACGGCCTTC
>JANNGJ010000191.1:0-2401 GCA_031403815.1 Burkholderiales bacterium
GCCTGCGCTGTTCCCACGCATCCAGCACCCACGCAACCGATTGCTCGATGGTGACTGCGGAGTTGTCGAGCAACAGCGCATCTTCGGCCGGCTTCAAGGGCGCAACGGGACGCGAACTGTCGCGTGCGTCGCGCGCCTCCAAATCGGCGCGAAGACCGTCGATATTAGCGGAAATTCCCTTTGAAATCAATTGCTTATGGCGTCTTTCGGCGCGTTGGGTGGCGCTCGCCGTCAGATATACCTTGAGGGCCGCGTCGGGGAACACGACGCTGCCCATGTCGCGCCCGTCAGCCACCAGGCCCGGCGCGCGCCGAAACGACAGCTGCAAGCCGTGCAATGCATCGCGCACGGCTGGCAGGGCCGACACGCGTGACGCGGCTAAGCCGATGGCTTCATCGCGCAAGGTGTCGGTCACGTCTTCGCTGCCAAGCAAGATGCGCCCGGCTTCGAAGCGCAGCGGCATCGCGGCGGCCACGGCCGCGATGGCGGGGGCGTCGGGCTCGACGTCCTCGGTCAGCAAGCCGCCGCGGCGCGCTGCCAGCGCGGCAACGCGGTAGAGCGATCCCGAATCGAGCAGGTGGTAGCCCAGTCGCGCAGCCACAGCGGCCGCCAGCGTGCCCTTGCCCGAGGCGGTCGGGCCGTCGATCGCAATCACCGGCACCTGGGCTGGCTCGGCATTGCTCAACGCGAACAAGGCCTCGAAATAGTCTGGGAACGTCTTGGCCACGCAGGCGGGATCCTCAATGCGCACTGGCTGCGGCGGCCGCGCGCCGGCCAATCCATTGAAGGCGGCCAGCGACGCGCACATCGCCATGCGGTGGTCGTCATAGGTGTGCAGGCTGGCCGCCTGCCACTGGCGCGGCGGCGTGATGCGGATCCAGTCGGCCCCCTCGTCCACGGCGGCACCGAGCTTGCGCAACTCTGCCGCCATGGCAGCGATGCGGTCAGTTTCCTTGACGCGCCAACTGGCGATATTGGTCAGTGTGCAGGGGCCGTCGGCATACAGGGCCATCACGGCCAGTGTCATGGCTGCATCGGGAATGTGGTTGCAGTCGAGCGTGATGGCCTTCAGGGGCCAGGCGCCACGTCGCGCTTCGAGCGCATTGGCCTGGCTGCGCACGCCGGCACCCATCGCGCGCGCCGCTTCGACAAAACGGATGTCGCCCTGGATCGACGCATCGCCGACGCCTTCGATGCGCACCGGTGCGCCCGTGGCCGCGATGGCCCCGAGGGCAATGAAGTAGGAGGCTGATGACGCGTCGCCCTCGATATGGATCGAGCCCGGCGAGCGGTAACGGCTCTGGGCAGGAATGGTGAAGGCCTGCCAGCCGTCACGCTGCACCTCGATGCCAAAGCGCGCCAGCAGCGCCAGCGTGATGTCGACATAGGGCTTGGAGATCAATTCGCCTTCGACCTCGATCCGTACCGCGCCGGCCTCACTGGCCAGGGGCAGGGCCAGCAGCAGGGCGGTGAGGAACTGGCTCGACACGTCGCCGCGCACGCGAATCGGTGTGGCGCTGGCCAAGCGCCCGCCCGCGTCGCCATGCACGCACAGAGGCGGGTAGCCTGCGCTGCCCAGCTCGTCAATGCGGCAGCCCAGCTGTCGCAAGGCCGAGACCAGATCGCCGATCGGTCGTTCGTGCATGCGCGCCACGCCACGCAGCGTGAAGCGGCCACCCTGCAATGCGGCCAGCAACGCCAGGGTGGCCGTCAAGGGGCGCATCGCCGTGCCGGCGTTGCCCAGGAAGAGGTCGGCGGCGTGGACTGTCAACTGGCCGCCCAGACCTTGTACACGCAGGGTGCGGCCATCGCGGTCGAGGCCGCAGCCGAGCTGCTGCAGCGCGGCCAGCATCACGCGGGTGTCGTCAGACTCCAGCAGGTCGTGAATCACGGTTGTGCCGGCGGCCAGCCCGGCCAGCAACAGCACCCGGTTGGAGATGCTCTTGGAGCCTGGCAGTTGTACCGTGCCACGGGCGCCTGCCAAGGGCGGCAGGTCGAGGTGGGGGATCGCGTACATGCGCTGCGCTCAGGTCAGCGCACCGCCGCGGGCTTGCTGCCGGCACTCATCTGCCAGCCGCCGCGCGCGTCGGCTGCCTGCCGCAACAAGTCTTCCAGGGCCTCGACGTTGCCCGAGCGCATGACATGTTCGATCGCGTCCAGGGTGTGCCGAAAGCGCAGCGATTGCTTGAGGATCTCTTCGCGGTTGGACACCAGGATGTCGCGCCAGACCGCCGGGTCGCTCGCGGCGATACGCGTGAAGTCGCGAAAGCCGGGGCCGGCCAGGGCCAGGAAGTCTGCGCCCGACGGCTGTTTGACAACGGCACTGAAGTAGGCGAATGCCAGCAGGTGGGGCAGGTGACTGACTGCGGCGAAAGCCGCGTCGTGGTTCTCCGGCGTCATC